>CANQIN010000001.1 GCA_947623995.1 uncultured Bacilli bacterium
TAAGGATATAAGCTGCAATACCTAAAATAATAATCATTTCCCCGCTCATAATTTCCCTCCTATCCTTAATAAACATTTTATCACATTTTGACATATTTAAAAGAATAATTTGCAAATTTCATGAAAAAATAGTTGCAGTCTAAAAAGAGTTTTGTTATAATCAAATTGTTTTAAACAAATGGCGAGATAGCTCAGCTGGCTAGAGCGATCGGTTCATACCCGATAGGTCGGGGGTTCGATCCCCTCTCTCGCTACCAAAAAGATAGTTTACAAGTCCTTATTTATGAGAACTTGTTTTAATTATGTAGCTATCCTCAATTGCTACATAAAAAAAGAAGTAAATTATTGTTTTACTTCAAAAAAACCTTCCCATGGGTCTTTTTTATTGATTCGTTTTATAGCATCTTTCATTGTTATTTCATTTGGTTTTATCTTATCTAATTCATTCCATTTAATTGGCATTGAAACAGGAGCATTGTCTCTTAATCTAATTGAATAAGGACAGACACTAGTAGAACCATAATTATTTCTAACCCAATCAATATAAATTTTATTTTTTCTTTTTTTCTTACTCATATTACTAACATATTTATCAGGCCACTTCATTTCCATTAATTTAGCAATATTCTTAGCTGTTAATCTAAAATCATCCCAATTTTTAATAGAATGAATCGGTACCACTACATGATAACCTTTTCCCCCACTTGTTTTCAAAAAAGATTTTAAGGATAAACTATCTAAAATACTTTTTAAATCTTTAACCCCTTCTCTTAACTTTTTTAAACTAACATTTTCATCAGGATCTAAATCAAAAACCATCATATCTGGTTTATTACTAGGCAAATGTCCACCCCAAATATGAAATTCATAACTATTCATCTCCACTTCACTAATCAAACCACTTATTGTTTCAATATAATAGTAATCTTCTTTATGATTAAGGGAAGGAATAATAACCTTTTTAATACCATCTCTTTTCTTTTCTAAATGTTTTTTAAAAAATTTATCACCATTCATCCCATTAGGACATCTAATCGTACTAATTAATCTTTTATCTAAATATGTTAACATTCTTTTAGCAACTTTTTGATAATATTTAACAATATCTAGTTTAGTAATCTTAGGTTTATTATAAATTACTTTATTAGGATTAGTTATTTCAATTGTTTCAATATAAGTTTTATCATTATCTTTAACAAAAGTTTTATTTTTTAAAATTTCTTTCATGGTTCTACCAGTTTTAACACTAGTTTTATATTTAGATATATCCATATAATTAGCGTATAGATCTTTTTCTTTTATAAGTAACCAATTATTTTCTTTTAAACGAATTAAAGACCATGAACCTTTTAATCTTTGTCCATCTAATTTAAATTTAATTATTCCTTTTTTAAATGAAGTATTAGGATTACCATAACATTCCCAATAACCTTCATCAAAAATCATTACAGTTCCTCCACCATATTCCCCTTTAGGAATAATTCCTTCAAAATTACGATAAGAATAAGGATGGTCTTCTACCATAACGGCTAAACGTTTTTCTCCTACTTTATAACTTGGGCCTTTTGGAACAGCAAAACTTTTTAAAGTACCATTAAGTTCTAATCTTAAATCATAATGGTCATGACTAGCTAAATGATGCTGAACTACAAATCTTTTTCTTTGATGTTTAACTTTACTTTTTCCTACTGGTTCACTAGTTTTATTAAAATTTCTTTTATTATTATATTTTTTTAAATTACTCATAACAAATACCTCATAATTATTTTGGTATTTAAATTAAAATATATGTAAAAAAAGATAACTATCAATTAACTAGTTATCTAAAATACTTGTACATGAAAATTCAACATCACTAACAAATTTTTTTAAATCATCAGTTGAAATATTTTCTTCGCATTCAATATAAGCTTCATTCTTTTCTAAACTAACAGTTGCTTTAATAATTCCATCTTGATTATTTAAATAATTTTCTAAACGATTTTTACATCCTTCACATTTCATTCCTTCAATTTTTAAAACATAATTTTTCATTTTTAATTTTCCTTTCTTATCTATTTTCAAGAACTCTTTTAATTCCATCTAGATTATTTTGATTATAATTTTGTTCGACATCATACAATATTAAAATATCATCATTAGTTTTTAATTCAAAAAATTTTTTTAATTCATCATTTAAAGTTATATTTATATTTAAAATTTGTTGTTTAATAAACCATATTTGCATTTCATCATAATTCATAGCATTTTTTAAAAAAGTAATTAGTTCATTATAATTCATTGATTTTTGTCTTTTTTCTTCGATAAGATTTTTTAAAGAACATAACTTACATATAATATCATCTTGTAAATTATATTTGCATTTTAACTCTTCAATATCTAAATTATTTTCCATCTTTTTGAACTCCTTTCAACTAACCATATCTTATCATTCATTTAAAACTTTTTCTACTTCAATAATTAATTCTTCTTTTTTTGGAATATAATATGTGTAAGTTGACGCAAAAACATTATTAGAAAGTCCACCTAAAGCATAATCAATAGCAATATTTTTTTTACTTTTACACAAAATAATGCCAATTGGTTTATTATCATCTTTATCATTAATTTCTTCATTATAATAATTTAAATACATATTCATTTGACCTGCATATTCAGCCTTCATTTGACCAATTTTTAAATCAATTAAAACATAACATTTTAAAATTTTATTGTAGAAAACCATATCCACATAGTAATGAATATTTCCCAAAGTTATTCTTTGTTGTGTTCCAACAAACATAAAACCTTTTCCTAGCTCAAGTAAAAATTCTTCAATATGCTTTACTAATTTTTGTTCTAAATTTTTTTCTAAAATAGGTTTATTTTCTTTAACTCCTAAAAATTCAAATACATATGGTTCTTTTAAAACATCTAAAGGAGTATTTAAAGTTTGCCCAACTTTTGATAATTCATAAACTTTTTCTTTATTCTTTTTACCATCAGAAAGTAATAATCGTTCAAATAAAGATGTTTCTAATTGTCTTTTTAATTCTCTTACACTCCAATTAGAATTAATACATTCCTTTTCATAAAAGTTACGTTCATCAATATTTTCAATACTTAATAGTTCACAATAATGTGACCAACTCAATTTAACAGACAGTGTCTGTTGTTTTGGATATTCTAAATAAAATCTTCTCATATACTGTAAATTAGAAACCGAAAATCCTGGTCCCAAAGTTTTTCTTAATTCTTTAGATAATTCTTTTAAAATTTGTTTACCATATTCAGCTTTAATATTACCATTTTGTTCATTTTCAACAATAATTTTTCCAACACTCCAATAAGCATATAACATAACATTATTAACTTCATATGATACTTTTTTTCTACTACTTAAAATAATTTTTTTAATTTCTTCTACCATTTCATAGTTATTATTATCTAGCATTTTAAATCCCCCTTTAAAATTATAATTTTCCATTAATATTATATCACAATATGCAACTTTCTTTGATAAAAAATTACATTAATAAACGCAAAAAAGTTCATAATGTAAATATTACGAACTTTTATCTTATCGTACAATGTACGTTAAAAACATTCTGGGGCGAAATGTGGGATTCGAACCCACGCATGCCAGAGCCACAATCTGGTGTGTTAACCCCTTCACCAATTCCGCCATAAAACACATATATTGTAACAAATGATTGCTTGAATTTCAAGTCTATTGTATAATGTTTTGAGGAAGTGATAAAAATGCTATTATCAATTACGAATGATTTTATGTCTATTATAAGTAGTGTCAAACATTTTTTTATTAATATTTGGCAAAGTATTCAAGGTTTTTTTCTAAGATATGTATCAGAACAAACTTTTAATATTATTTTATTAGCCTTAATAGTTATTATCGTAATGTTTGTCTTATTAGCTATAATGAATAGGAATTAAATATGGAACAAGAATTTAATAATATTATTAACGAAAACAAAATAAATAAGATAAATGAGCATATTTATCTTACTAATAAACAAATTGAAGTTTTAAATAATCATCAAATTAATTATCAAGATTGTCATGATTTAAAAGAATTATTATTTTTAATAGATGATATCGATGATGAAGAAATTGATGAAATAGCTATTGATATAAGTGAATTAAATTATTATCAATACACTAATAAATAACTAATTATTAATGCTATGTTCAACTCTTGGACTATCCATTGTAAGTGGCAAGAAATTATAACCATTTTCTAATCCATATTTAATAATTTCTTCAACAGCATTAATACTAAAATCTTTAGTATCATGTTGTAATACCACTGATGAAGTACTTTTTAAACTACTTGTTACGTTTTTAATGATTTTCTTAGTATCTGTTGTTTCACCAGCATCACCGCTTAAAACATTCCAATCAAAATAACGATATCCTTTAGCAGTTAACATTTTAGCTAAATTACTCATGATATGAGATCCACCATCATAATTTTTACTAATGGTATTTGAACTACCTCCTGGAAATCTTACAATCATTGACTTATAACCAGTTAAATTATATATTTTATTTTGCATATTAGTTAAATCTTCAAAATAATTATCAACACTAGTATAAATATAACTATAAGAATGGGTATAACTATGAATACCTATTGTATGTCCCTCATCATATGCTCTTTTAATCATGTCATCATACCCTTTAGTAGTATTTTGACTTGTTACAAAAAATGTTGCTTTAACATTATATTTTTTTAAAACATCTAATAGTTTAGAAGTATAAGCACTTGGTCCATCATCAAAAGTTAAATAAACATTTTTAGAACCATTTTCATTTACCTCAGCTTTTTTATAAACATAAACCATTCTTTTAACATTATTTTCTAATCCAGATGAATCTTTAATCTTATAATTTATTTCATATTCACCAGGTTCTTTATTATTTAATGAACTTTCAATTTCAATTTTATCAGTTATATCTCCATCACAATTATCAGAAGCACTAGCCCCTTGTTCAGTGTATTCCCCATCAACTGGTAAATATATTTTATCATCACCATTTAAAGTAATTGTAGGTGATTCATCATCAATTTTTTTAGCATCTTTAAATATTTTGGTTTCATTCCCAGAAGAATCACTTACCGAAAATAATAACTTTTCACCGTCAGCTTCTACTTTAACATTTCCTGATATATCTCCATCATAATCATCAATAGCACTTACTTCATAACTTGGAATATTACCATTAGGACAATATTTAAAATTATCTACCTTAACATCTAAAGTAGGAGCTTTATTATCAATTACTTTAACTACTTGATTTTTTTCTTCAATATTGCCATTATAATTAAAAACATATTTAATATTATATTCTCCTATTTTAGAAGTATCAACATCTCCTTCTTCACTAACTTCTACTTTCTCACAAGAAAAGAAATTACCATAACATACTCCATCATATTTATTAAAAGTTTCATTTAAAGGTATTTCGATTTCACTTTGAAAATCTTTTTCCATAAATCTTGGATATACAAGAAAAATAGTTATACTACTAAGTATCACTATTCCAATTATAATAATCGCAATTTTCCACTTCATAACTATTTCTCTCATATAACCTCACACTTTTTTATTTAAAAGTTTTTTACAATATAATGTGGTTCATTCATTTCACTAGTCGAAACAAAACCAGCTCTTGCTTTAATAACATCAGGAATTCGATTAACAATATCAGCACAGGTAAGTAAAACGGTATCAGGTTTATCATTAACCATTTTAGTAGTCGGTTCACCAAAAATTGTCCATTCATTTATATCATATTCATCTTTAGTATAAACTTTGCCTATACACTCTACTTCAAAAACAATACCTTCTTCACAAAGTGCCGTTACTACAGCATTCATACCTCTTACCATGCCTTTATCTAAAGTAAGATTTAAAGTCGTTGAATGAAGTTCTTCATCCATTAATATTGGTAAACATTCTTGTTTAATATTAGTAATATGTAAACCTAATTTATCATTTAACCAACCAACAACATTCCACATATAACTTGGAAAGAATTCATTATTAGCCATTCTTCTTTCTCTTTCTTCATCACTCATATTATTATCTTTACCAATTGTTTTAGCAAATTCTTCTTCACTTAAACCAGCTCCATGAGCTTTAGCTAAAGCTATTCCATAATCTTCAACATTATATGAAGATAAACCTTTAATTTTAGTAATTTTATTTGTTGATGCACAAAGGTTAGTAACTAAACTTCCCCAAAAAACATCTTGATAACCACAACCAGTAATTGTACAATTATTAGCTTTTGCTAAAGTATCTAATTCTTTAAAAACATTAGGATTGGAATTAGAACCATAAAAAGCTTCTTCACAAGTTGTTATAACATTTACACCATGCTTTAAACAAATACGACATACTTCTTCAATGTCATTTAAAGTACTCATTGTAGTTACAACAGCAATATCAGGATTAACATCATTTATTAAATCACTTAAATTAGTAACATCACTAATTTTAACATCTTTAACATCACTTTCCATAACTTCACTAATATCTTTACCTATTAAATCAGGATTAATATCTACTGCTCCAACAACAATTCCACCTTTATCATAGACAAAGCGCATGATATATTTACTCATCTTTCCACAGCCAACTTGTAAAACTTTTACCTTTTCATTCATTTATTTTACCCTCTTTCTTCTAAATTAACATTCTCTTCTTTTATTATATCACTAAATTCAATTTTAAATCTTTCAATTTCTTTTTTCTTAACATCTTCATAAATATTTTTAGCATTACATATAGCTTGATAAAAATGTTTTATTTTAACAGTAGATTCATTATCATAAAGCGCATAACTAAAAGCATTAGATACAATTGCAAGACAAATATCAGGATAACGACTAGCAACTTCATATACTCTTTTATATTCATCAGTCATTTCTACAATAAAACTCATAATTTTTTCTTTAACAAAATCAGTATATTCTAATTTCACCCCAATTTGTTTTTCTAATTTAGGAATGGTACCCATTAATATTCTAACTGTTGCCGGTTTATCAGTTTCCATAACATCAACTTTTTGAAAACGTCTTAAAAAAGCCCGGTCTCTTAAAATATAAGCTTCATACTCTTCAGTTGTGGTTGCCCCAATCATTTTAATACTACCACGGTCTAAACCAGCCTTTAACATATTAGCAAAATCAATACCTGAATTTTCATTAGTATTTTTATTAACTAAAACATGCGTTTCATCAATAAATAAAATTGTCTTTTGCTTTTCATCTAATTCTTTAACAAGCATGGCAATCCTGCTTTCACTTTGACCTTCTGTATTAACATATCCAAGTAAAGAAGTAATATGGATTTTAATAATTTCCCAACCCTTTAAGGCATCAGGTACTAAATTTTTTTGTATACGATAAGCAAGACCTTCCACAATAGCTGTTTTACCTATACCAGGCTTACCAACTAATAAAGCACTTTTCTCAGGCGTAAGTAAAGTTAAAATACATTGCTTTATTTCATCTTCTCTCGCAATAGCAGGGTCGGTAATATATTCGTTTTTAGTTAAGTTTTCTCCGTAGCGTTCTAACATGCTAACACTTTCATAATTCATATCATCATCTCTATTAGTAGTTTACCATAAAAAAAAGAAAAATTACAATAATTTTTCTAATTTACTCATTACTTAATTGGAAAGGATTATCTATAGTTCCATATTCTTGTTCAAGATGAGGATTTGAAGTTATTTTAACTGATGATTTTAGATATAGAGTTGGCCAAATTTTATATGAAGTTATTGATGACGCAGGTCTTAATCCATATGAGGTAAAATATAAAGCTTCACTACTATCTTCCATGCTAAGAGCTAAAATCCATATTTCTTCACTGAAATTAAGCCAGTTATTTATATAGCAATAATCTTGAAAATAATCATCAAAACTTTTTTCAAAACAAACATTTCTTTCTAAAACATTTGTAGCATACCCTAAATCACTTGGATATATTAAACCTATTCCATTAAATTTACCCCCAACATCAGTTGTATCGCTCCATTCTGATGGATACTTATAAACATTTTCTGCACTTGTTCCCCGTTCACTTTCATAAACAATATTAACATTTTTATGGTAAAAATCATTAATTCCTCCAACATTCCAAACTACTTTTTTATCTATCATATTTTGAGCAGTTGCATCTAATCCTTTTGGCAAATTTTCTTCTGAATTAAAATCACACGTTGACTGACTAGGTTCATCATGAATCTCTCCAGTATAGCATTCTCCTGTTCCGCTTTCATAATATATTCCATTTAACATATTTTTCAAAGAAGATCCCGCCCAATTTGCTCCATTATTAACATTCCACGCATAATTGCCAAAATCTTTTTGTTCTCCTATTCCATCTGTTCTAACTATTTTTATTCTTTGCTCTACGTTATCACCATTTTTAACATTTACTAAACCTATTACTCGCCAAATTTCATTATTAAATGACACATAATTGTTTGGATTAGACCCTGCATAACGGTATTCCGTTTTATTCCAATCTTCACTTATTTCACTTACATCATGACTTACAGCATATAAGCCATCGCCACTTTCTACAACTGGTACTTTTAATCCATTCAAATTAGCAATTGGTTCTTCTTTATAACTTGCGCTTAATGTTATTTTGCCTTTCCATGTTGCATTCATATTTGCAGTTACCATTGGTGTATCTGGATCCATATAAAGTAATAGATTAAAACTTTTTGTTTCTCCTTTTTGTAAAACAAAATTGTATAACTGGTATGCATGTAGTGAATTACTTATTACTTTATTTTCATCATTATACATACTTGCACTTAATTTCTTTATACTATTTAAATTATTATGATAATCTGTTTCATAAAGTATTGCATCTATATATTCATCATTTAATTGTTTTTCTACTCCAGCATCTAAACTTTCTAAGTTAATTGTAGCATTTGCCAAATCATCACAAGTATTTTCTATTGTAAAATGATATGGCGTTGCTTTACTTAAAAATTTCTCTAATTGTTCATTATTCATTGGATATGCTTTATCTAAATTAATATCATTTTCTCCGGTAAAATTAATATTTAAACAAGCTGAATTAACTACATTTTCTCCTGTTTGCTGTTTTGTTAGAATCCAATATGCATAAGTAAGTCCTAAGGTTATTAATGCTAATGTTAATACGCCAACAAAAGTAAATATTAATATCTTATCTTTTTTATCTTCCATAGTTACCCTACCTTCTATTATTATCTTAACATTTTTTATTTTAATTTTACAAAAAAAAGAAATAGCTTTACACTACTCTTTACAATCAATAAAATACTCGACAACTATTATCATTTATTTGTTCACTTGGTAATTTATCTGTTTTAGTTACTCTAATAACATTTGAATCTTTAAAAACATCATCTATATCAGTATCAATATAAGATTGATAGGTTTGAAAAGTAAATTCATAATAATTATCTACTAATAAATTATTGATTAAATTATTTTTTATCTTAGCTGTATAAATCTCATCATCAAGAAAACTACTTAAAGTTACATAAGAATAATCTTCTTTACTTCCCTTTATAATATCTAATACTTTATAAGTTCTTACAAATTCACAAGTTAAATATTCTTTATTATTATGATAATATTTTTGTCTATTCTTTTTAATAATATTAATATTTTCTTCATTACTTTTAACTATTATTTGAGGTTCTAAATAATAGTTATATATTTTCTTTTCTTTTAAATCTAATAACATTTGATTTATTAATTCTTTAGTTATTTTAAATTCATCATATTTATAATTTAAATATACTTCATTTTCTTCTTTAGTAATTTTTGTACTCATTTTTGTCCCAATTGGATAATAATTATACATAATAACTATATTATTTAAATTATTATCAATAACATAATCACTAATATTACCAACTAAAATAATATTATTTGTAAATGGTATTTCTTCATTTAAAGTTTCCATTTCTAAATTAGGAGGATTTTGATTTATAAAAGACGTACTTGCTACTTCACTTGTGGCAAGAGCACAGCCAAAACCTAAAAAGACAAAACAAGTTACTAAAGAAACTAATATTTTACTTCCCCTAAATTTACGATCTAAAACAAAATCAAATAATAATTTAAAGAAAATTATTCCCAGAATAAAAAGTGATACCATAACTAAATATAATCCAAAATAAGTTACCCCATGAATAATTAAATAAAGACATATTCCTAAAATCAAACCCATTCCCATTAAATACATACTAATTCCAAATAAAACAATAATAGCTAAAAATTTAAAAAATATTACTCCTAATTTAATTAATGATAAACCAAGATTATTTTCATATTCTTTTAATTCTTTTGACTTTTTTTCTTTTATTTCTTTTTCAGGAATATCTTCATTAAAGTAACGTCTACCAATAAATTTACCAAAAGCAAGAATTGATAAAGCAAGATAAGCAAGTTCTAAAACAACTTTCCATATTACATAAAAAACATGATTTACGGGACTAGATAAAATATAAAAAACTGATTTACCTAATTCTTCTAATATTGCTACAGGTATATGACATAAACTAATTAAAAAAATAACTATTAAAATTTCAATTAAAATTCCAATTAATTCTTTAGTATCTTTCTGACTTAAAAATTCTAAAAATCTTTCTCCATAATTTAATACTTTTTTACTAAAATTACCAATAATATCATTTTCTTTATGATTATTTTTTTCATAATCTCTAATTAGACCATTAGCTAATTCTTCTACATTACCAAAATCTTTAACAGCTTCTTTTTCTTTTTTTCCTGATTTAATTTTTTCATCTATTAATTCTTCATATTCTTTTAAAATTCTTTCTTGTTCTTCAAGATTTAAACTTTCTATATTTTCTTTTAGTTTTTTTAAAAATTGTTTCTTTGTCATAAACAACCCTTCTTTAATAAAAATATATATTATTTCCATCAAAAAAGCAACCATAATTGGTTGCTTAGCAAATTTCTTAAATTGATAGAAGTGTGTTGTTAATAGGGTAGTTTTTATGTATGATTTAAGAATAATTTTTTTTAAGAAACTTGCTTCTCAAAAAGGTTTTCCCTTTCTGATGTGCTTTACTATACATTCGTTAATCCAAAGTTTCAAGAAAACATTTTGACAAGTTTTGGCACATTTTGTCTTATTCTGTCCGTAAAGCAATTACTGGATCTTTTTTACTAGCAATCTTAGCTGGAATCCAACCACCTATTAAAGTTAAGATTACACTTACAGTTATAAGAATTATAGCATGAAGTGGATTCATAACTGCCACATTTTCTAACTCGGTTAACTCAAACAAAATTGAATTAATTGGAAAAAGAAGTAACCAAGTAATAAAAATACCAATTAATCCAGAGGTCAAACCAATAATAAAGATTTCAGCATTAAAGACTCTCGTAATATCTTTTTTACGAGCTCCAAGACTTCTTAAAATACCAATCTCTTTAGTTCTTTCTAAAACGGAAATATACATAATAATCCCAATCATAATACAAGATACAATTAATGATATTGAACTAAACGCCACTAAAACAAATGTAATCGCATCCATAATATTATTTGACAAGGAACTCATTAATTTAGCTTGGTCAACATAAAAAATTTTATCATCTTCATTTTTATCTTCATTATATTCATCTAAATATTTAACAATCTTTTCTTTACTTGAAAAATCTTTAGGATGAATTTCAATCATCGATGGTTCTATATCATCACCTAAATAACCTAAAATATTTTCTTTTAAATCTTTACCTTCTTTAGTTGTTAAATCAAATTTCTCTCCACTCATCACGTTATAATCAGCATCTTTCTGAGCTTTTACTATATCAGATTCTTTATTCATCTTAATTAAATAATTTTGTAAATCATTACTATAATATATTCCAGGCTCTGTCATACTAGGATAATCATCTTTTAATCTTACAATCCCCACTACATTTAAAATCAGATTATCTTTATTTTTATATAAGCTATCTAAATCTTGTTTAGGAACATAATAATTACCAAGCCTTTGATAATAATCTTTATTTAATACTAAAGTAATTTGGCTATTTAAAATATCATTAAAATTAATATTATTATCAGTTGTAAAGCCTAAGACTTCTAATAAATTTTTCGATACTTGATTTTTACTATCAACTTCTAAAATTACTTCTTCTTTACTAGTAGGCATTCGACCAGCAAGAATATCAAAGCGTTCTTCAATAACACTTTTCTTACCTTCTAATGAATGAGGATAAGTTGTGATATTTAAGTTTGTTGTGGGAATTTGTTTAACTTTTCCATCTACTTTTTGTAAGATATTTAATCCCATTGGATAGATATAATTAATTCCCATAACATCATCTTTGTTTATTTTATCAAGATAATTTACATAATCTTTCGTTAAAACATTATTATGAACATCTTTTTCTTCAATATTCTTAATTGGAATAACGTAATCAATATTGGGATAAGAATCATTTATACTCGTTTCTTCTTGCCTTGCCATAATATCTTCATCTAAATTCATACTTTGTTTACTAATCGTAATTGGTAAAGCACTTAATGTATTTTTTTCAAAAAGATCTATTTGTTCATCAAAACCATTTGCTAAGCTAAGAATTAAAGCAATTCCAATAATACCAATTGATGAAGCAAAAGCCGTAAGTAAAGTTCTCCCTTTTTTAGTCCTAATATTATTAAGTGATAAATGAAGTGCCGTAAAAAAGTTCATTCTAGTTTTTCTAATTTGATAAACATCTTTTTCTTCCTTTTCTTTAAGAGGATTTGAATCACTTATAATCTCGCCATCTTTCATTTCAATTACCCGGTTAGCATAAGTATTAGCTAAATCAGAATTATGAGTTACCATAATAACTAATTTATCTTTAGCGATTTCTTTAATTAAATCCATAATTTGCATACTAGTTTTAGAATCTAAAGCTCCAGTTGGTTCATCAGCCAAAATAATATCTGGGTCATTTGCTAAGGCTCTTGCAATAGCAACCCTTTGCATTTGACCACCCGATAATTGATTTGGTCTTTTATGCATGTGCTCTTTTAAACCAACTTTTTTTAAAACTAGAATTGCTTTTTGTTTTCTTTTCTTAGCTGAAATACCTGATAAAGTCATACCCATTTCGACATTAGATAAAATATCCATATGATTAATTAAATTATAACTTTGAAAAATAAAACCAATACAATTATTTCGATATGAATCCCAATCCCTATCTTTAAAATATTTAGTCGATTTTTGATTGATAATTAAATTACCATCATCGTAACGATCTAGTCCCCCAATAATATTTAAAAGAGTTGTTTTTCCAGAACCACTAGGTCCTAAAACAGCTACAAATTCATTTTTACGAAACTTAAGATTTATCCCTTTTAAAGCATGTTGAATAAAGTCACCAGTCTTATAACTTTTTTTAATATTTTTTAATTCTAGCATAATTTTTTTCCTTTCTTAAATTTTTAAAAAATATATGTTTTTAAACAGTTATAACACTTTCTCACCACAAGTTTATATTATAATAATCACTTGTTATCTAGTCAAACGCTTCGCAAAAATTTTACAAAAAAATTGGTATATTTTTGTTGACAAAGAATAAAAATATATATATAATCTAAATGTACTGCTTGATTAGCTCAGTCGGTAGAGCAAACGGCTGTTAACCGTTGGGTCGTAGGTTCGAGTCCTACATCAAGCGCCATGAAGAATATTAACAAACCCTTTTACTTAGGGTTTGTTCTTATTTAAAGCAATTTAATTTGCTTGGGGTTCGTGGTATTTCGCGGACGATAAGAACTGGTTTATCCATTTCTTATTTTTTTAACGAAAAAACGAAGCCATAAAGGACTCCTTTAAAAAATGAATTATTTTAAATATTTTATGTGTATAGCATAAACACCATTTTTTTAATTGCTTCTTTATAACCATCTAAACTATTAATAGATTATATTTCTTCTCAATAATCATCAGTAGAAGATAATGTATAAAATCAGAAAAAAACTTTCTAACTCTTTATGTCACTTTTTGTCACTATTTGATAGTAGCCTAATTACTTTGTTCATTAATATAGTTTTTGAAAATATCTCTCATTTTTATGACAAGTTTAATTGTTTTAGCAATAAGTTCATCATAATTTGAATGATCATCAAAATTTAATCCTTTTATTTTATAACTAATTCTACTAACATCATCTGATGCTTCTCTTACCCATTCAAGCTTCATGCCTAATTTTTCTTCAATTTGTTGCTTACTTTCAAACAATTTATCAAACAAATTTCTATCATTTGTTGAATACAATCCAACTCTTATGTAACTCTCTTTATTAACTAGTTCAATCGCAATATGTGTAGATCTAATTCCAAGTGCAACATCATACCATGCTCTAATTGAAGGTTTTCTACTGTTAAATGGCTTACCAGCTTCAATCAACTTTTCATTAAATTTATTCCAAAATTCCAGCCTTTCTGATTCGGATCTAGAAATACTATTAGATGAATTATTAAATTTAATAAATCCATTAGGTTGTTCAATTACAACAAATTGTGGTGCTGGCAATGAATCTCCTATTTTATATGCACGTAACTCCAATAAAAAGAAATTTATTTTTTCATTTGTGTTATTATTTAACCACTCAATAGCACTTCTATGTTCTTCTCTTGCATGTTTTACTATCCAAACTGCTACTTGAGCATCTAAACCAGCAGCATAAGTTATTAATTTTCCTAAATGTTCATGATTGGATTGTTCTAATTGATTTTCAATAACAACTTTCATTCCAGAAGTTTCATCCGTAGCAAATATATCGCATTGAAATCCTCCCACATTTGTTTCCGTTAAAATGTCAGTTAAATTTAAGCCCAGTATTTCATTAAGATTATCAATATTTTCTTTTTTAGATAACCAATCCGAAAAATTATATTGCTCATGTTTCCATAATTCTCTTAATGCAACTTCTTCTAATTTTCCTATATTCATATTTCCTCCTAAAATTATATAATTTTTCTATATTTAGACTATCATATATTAATAAATAAAACAATCTTTTTGATTGCTTTGAAAACTGTAAATAGTAATATAGAATTATACAAAAATGGAGTCTTTCGGCTCCTTCAGGGGGCGGTTAGTATTCACGCACTTCTAAGTTTATTTGAATACTTTTACATTTATTTTAAATCATTCAAAATTAGTTATTTAAAATAATAATTAAAAAAATTTAAAATTTGGGTAGTTGAAAAGGTAGTTAGAATTTACTTAAAACTACCTTTTTATAAATAGATGTTGAAATATTAATTATATCTTTATTATTTGTTGTTCGTTATCTTCCACTATTTCATAACCCAATTTTTCATATGTCTTTTTTCTTTTCAAAAACATATTACGAGTTTTAGCAAAATTATCATCAACATAATCATAAATTAATATTTCTTTTTTATTATCATCTTTCCTATGTAATCTTCCTGCATATTGTGTAACTCTAGTTTGTCCAGAAATAGGCATAGTCAAGAATAATACATCAAGCTTTGAATCATCGAATCCCTCACCGATATAAGAACCTGTAGCAACTATAATTTTATTACTACCAATCTCATTTATTTGATTAATTAATTCTTCATAATTTTTAAGTAATGTTTTACCTATTCCACCATAATATTTGAAAATATTATTTGTATATTTAGATAATTTATCATAAACATAATTCATAAGTTCTAATCGTTCAGTTAAGACTAAAATATTTTTTCCATTTTCATATTCTTTTTTTATATCTTTAATAATATTTTCACTACGTATTACATCTTTTGCTATTAAATCATTAATTTCATTTAATTCATAATTATCAACATTAGGATTAGTAAAATTTAAATGACTTTTCTTCACAATTACTTTCATTGGTATATTAAGTTCTTTATTAAATTTTAAACTATCTACTTTATATCTAATATCACCGCATTGCATTTTTATGATAGGAGTATGCCCATTTTCTCTTTCAGGCGTAGCAGAAATTCCGTAAACATATCTAGCATTTCCCGTATTTATCGCTTGTTCAAAAGTATATGCTGCTGTATGATGACACTCATCGATAATAATCAGCCCATAATTTTTTGCAATATCTAGTACTTCACCATTATTCCATAATGACTTTATACTAGCTACATCAATCACATTAGTAATATTCTTTTTTTTACTACTTATTTCTCCAACTTCTTCTACATTTAAAAATTCTTTTATTCTATCTTTCCATTGATTAAGTAGTTGCAATTTATTTACTAAAATTAAAGTATTAACTTTACGTTCTTCTATTATTTTACACCCTATAACAGTTTTACCAAATCCTGTGGGTGCACATAATATCCCATTGTCATACTTTAGTAAATTATCAAGTGCTAGTTGTTGTTCATCCCTTAATCTTCCATTAAAAACAATATCAATTTTATTTCCTTTAAAACGCTTATCTGTCTTTATTATTTTAACATTATTCTTTTTGCATAAACTTTCTAAATATTCATATGTTCCTCTTGGCAATTTCAAATATTTATCATCTTCTTTACTGCAATCAATTACCATTGGAATATTATATACTGACATTCTTAACTTTTGTTTTTTGTAAAACTCAGGATTGGCAAAAGTAGCAAGTCTTCTAAAACTGTTTTTAACAACTCCACTAAGATTAGCTTTATCAATGTATACCATATCATTTAAAATTACCTTAATACTTTTAGGGTATTCTATATTATTTTTGCATTTTGCTATTACTTCTTTTTTCATATCAACTACTTCATGACCTATATCGATAGTTTCATTAGATAGTTTTTCAATTTTTTCAAAAATTTCTTTTTCAGTTAATTTATGAATAGAATTTAAATACTGTATTTGATTATCAATCTTAATAAAATTTCTATCAACAAATAATGTATTTCCATATTTAGACGGTTCATTTTGAAATGGTAATGCGATTAGATTTCCATACCCACCTTTTGGTAAGGTATCTTGATTAGGAAACATTCTATCAAATGATGAAATAGAAATATTCGATATTTCCATCGTTTTAGATAATAATAAACTACCTAATTTTCGTGCTGTTAATGCTTTAATATTTATATCAAAAAAAATCCAAATATGAATTCCATTTCCTGATCTACTGCGTTCTATAGCAATTGGTATTTCATATTCATCACAGATACTAGCGAATGCTAATACGTCACTTTTAATATCATTATTAGTATTTTTATTATCAAAATCTAAAGATAGAAAGTAGCAAGTATCATTTTCTAGTAATGGATAAATTCCTATTGGATTATTTCCATACATGTGATTATAGATAACTTCCTTTGATAAAGGCTTATTTTCCCTGTACTGGCAATTCTTACATTTTTTGCCCATCGTTTTATTGCATACACCTTGCTTCCACTCATTTACACATGCTGGGATATAATATTTAATTTTAGGATTATTTTTATCTATTGATAAATATGGATAAACATCATCTCTACCTCTAAAGTAATTCATAAATACTTTGACTTTTTCTTCTCTAGTTAAAGATAATTCAGTGTCATTAATAATTGGTTTATTCAACTTATCTTTTAATTCTTCAATTTCAATTTTCAATTTTTTTATTTCTAATTCTTTCTCATATATTAAATTTACAATTTCATTATTGTTCATGAGTTATACCTCAACTAATTCTAATGATGAAATAAATCTCAATATATAGGTTACAACCTCTTCAATTGGTATCTCAAGCCAGTTATTTTTAGCCATATTAATCATAGATTTAAATCTCTTATCATTAAATATAAATTCTAAACTATTTTTTACGTCAACTATATTATTTTCATCTATTAAATCATCCTTAAATACTAATTTGTCTAAGTATTGTAAAAACCGTTTATTTTCAAAATTATTTGTATGAAATAAATAGTAAATATCAAAAATATCTTTATATCTTGTTGATGTTATGCCAAACTTTAATAGAGACTTTATTTTTTCTGAACATATTTGCTCTTTAGAATTAGCAAGTAATATAATTCTTTTAGAAAAATTGCCTGTATCAAAACACAATTCATCTTGTTTTATGTCCATATCCTTATGAACACCAATATCTAATTTGGCAGGAAAAGAACTTCCAAAATTATCAGATATTTCAATAAATACTCTTTTTCCATCATAATCTTGATGATGAAGCTTTTTTATAGGTGCTGTTATTTTTACTTTAATATCTTTATCATTTAATTTTTCTATAAATGTTTCTATAGCTTTATCATCTAAAGAATACCTAATAAAATCAATATCTAAATCTTGCGTTGTTCTTCTTTTATCTTTAGAAATAGCCATCATTACTACTCCACCTTTGATTGTTATATTTTGATTAAAATTTGTGCGATTTATTTGAAACAGTATAACATCTTGACAGACTCTGGAAATAGCATTAGCATTAGAATAACCATTATCTAAATAATCTTCAAGCATTGAATTTAAATTCATTAAAACACCTCTTTCATGATAACATCATATAAATAATCTCCTATTTCATACTTGCTAATATATTGAGCTATTTTTTTTGTATTTAAAGAATCTTTAATTTCTCGATAATTTCCAATAATTTCTTTATAATAATCAAAGCCAATTGTATTTCTATTTCTTATTAGTTCTATTAACATTCTCTCTTTATCATATATTTGAATTTCAACACCATTTATTTTTAAAGTTGATTTACCAATTTCAAAAAATTTATCTTGATAGTATGTAACTTTAATTCTACTATCTCTAATTTTAGTACTATTTCTTCTTAGTGCTAGATATTCCTTTTCTGGAATAACATCTGTTAAATTATGGTAATAAAAAGCACTATCCATTGTAAATATTGCATTAGGATATTTTTTAGTAAGTACTTCTAAATAATTTACATTTTTTTGATCACTATAAATGCCTTTTTCTATCTTAAATATCTTTCCAATTTTAATTAACTTTTTAATTTCATAATCACTTTTATATTGTTTGATAAGTTCTTTGTAAAGTAATATCAATTCAATCACCTCTTGATATAATTTTAAAGTAAATTACCACAATAGTCAATCGAATGTGGCAATTTACTTTAAAATTGTTATACTTTAATCCTAAAAAATTAGAAATTTTTCTAAACTAACATAAACTTTTCTAAATATTAATAGATTTTAATTAAACTATTATAAATTAAAATACACAAAAATGGAGCCATAAAAGGCTCCTTCAGGGGGTTTGTCGATTCACTCTCATTTAAAGGTCGTGATCATGAATCAGCGTAGCGTTTATATCTACGCTATAAACAGATTAATATATTCTAAAGATTTTGTCAATTATTAAATTTTAATTCTTCAATAATTTTTACATAACTTGTCACTTTTAAATATTCTTCACTATCAATCCATTCTTTAACATCATCTAATGCTTTTAATAAGACATCATAATTTTTTCTTAAATCGGCAATTTTAAACGTCATATCACCACTTTGTCTTTCTCCAAATAAATCGCCTTCACCTCTAAATTCAAAGTCTTTTTCACTAATATAAAAACCATCATTACTTTCTTCTAAAACCTTTAAACGTTTGACATCTTCATTACATATCAAGTAACAATAACTTTGCATATCATTCCGGCCAACACGGCCTCTTAACTGATGAAGTGTAGCAAGTCCAAAACGTTCAGCATTAAAAATAATCATCATTGTTGCTAATGGCACATCAACTCCCACTTCAATAACCGTAGTTGAAATTAATATTTTCGTTTGACCATTTTTAAAGTTATTCATAATTTCATCTTTTTCTTTAGCTTTTAATTTACCATGTAAAACTTCTGTTGGCACTTTACCATGAAAAGCTGAATCAAACTTTTCTTTTAAACTTAAAACGTTTTCTAAAGGCATATCTTCATTTTCCAATATCATTGGGGCCACAACATAAATTTGATGATTTAATTTTATTTCTTCTAAAACTTTATATAAAACATCCTTTAATTCACTTTCTTTTTTAACATATGTAATAATATCTTTTCTACCATTTGGTTTTTCTTTAATTATTGAAGTATCCATATCACCATAAATAGTTAAAGCATAAGTTCTAGGAATAGGTGTTGCACTCATAAACAAAACATCTGGTTTAACACCTTTTTCTTGTAAAATATTTCTTTGATTAACTCCAAAACGATGTTGTTCATCAGTAATAACAAAACCTAAATTAGCAAAACTTAAATTTTCATTTAAGATCGCATGAGTTCCAATTAAAATATCAACTTCATTATTGCTAACTTTTTTCATGATATCATTTTTATTTTTTTTAGTCATACTCCCAATTAATAATTCAACTTTAAGACCTAATTTTTCTAAAAGTTTTTTAATCAATTCATAATGTTGGGTTGCCAAAAGTTCTGTTGGAGCCATAAAAGCCCCTTGATAACCAGCTAGAAAATTTGCATAAAGTAAAACTGTGGCCACAATGGTTTTACCACTTCCAACATCACCTAATAATAACCTATTCATTCTTTTTTTAGAAGTAAAATCATCTAATCCTTCATTAATACTTTTTAACTGATCATTTGTTAATTTAAAAGGTAAATTATTTATAAAATCATTTATTAAATTCTTATCAATCTTTTTAACAATCGTTTCTTCATTAACTTTTATTTTCTTTAAATATTGAACTTTAAATAAGAATAAAAATAATTCTTCATATATTAATCTATTTCTAGCAATATTTAATAATTCTTCATTATTAGGTTGATGAACTACCTTCATAGCTTCATCTTTATTAATAAAATGATATTTTTCTAAGTATTTTTGAGGTAAATAATCTTCTAAATCAAGAGCTTCTTTTAAACCTTCTTTAATTATTTTTTCTAAAACCGCATTTTTAATATTTTTAATACTATGATATACCGGAATAATTTGTTTTTCTAATAATTCACCAAATTTCAAATTACTCGCGGTGAATAAGTTTTTGTGCACATCATATTTACCTGTGGCAATTATTTTTTGCCCAATCTTTAAATTAGGTCTTAAATAAGCTCGATTATAAATAACTAAAGATATTAATTTACCATTAGTTATAACTTTCATTCTTAAAACATTTAATTTTTTTTTAATATACGCTACTCGACTAATATCACTTACAATAGCATTAATAACAACTGTATCATCACTAATTTTATTATCTAAAACTGTAGGAATAAGAATTTGATAACGATAAGGATAATATGTTAATAAGTCATCTAATGTATAAATATTTGCTTCATAAAATGATAAAAGTGTTTTATCTCCTACTCCTTTTAAATTTTGTAAATTCATATCATCAACCTCAATGTTAAATTTTTAGATTTTATAATGTCTTCAAAATTAATAAACTCTAAACTATTATCTACTTCTACTCTATTACAAAAAAAGATTCTTCCTTTGCCATCTAAATTACCAATTAAAAAACCAATATTATCTACTCTAATTTTATAAACAATATTATCATCTATATAAAATGGTTTAATATTATTTTCTTTAGCATACTTAGCTATTTCATAATAAAGTAAACATAAATTTTCCGCATTATTACAATCTATTTCCGTATTATTATTTCTAAATAGTAAAAAATAGTCATCAGAAAAAATTGGATACTTACTAGTAAAATTAATTAGCCATTTAAGATATTCAATATTATCATATAAATATTCTTCTTTTACTACTTCATTCATTATAATAACACCTACTAAAAGTATATCATGTAAATTATTTAATTTAAACTAAATTTATAGGTTTTTGCCCTATACAAAAAATAGACGAAAGACATAACTTACAAATGAGGAGGGTAAATATGTTATTTGATAATACTGATTTTAATTTTGATGTTGGTTTTTTTAAAATTCCTGGTAGTGATTTTAATATTGAAACCAGAACTGATAAATTTTTAACGCCAGAAGAAGGTTTTATGAGAGGAAACTTAGAAAAAGGAAGTTTTATTCCATATAAACAATATACTTATTTTGAATTAAAAGCTGAAAATGAACAAGAAAGAATGCTTTTAAGATTAATGGCCTTATCATTTGCTATAAATGATTTAAATTTATATTTAGATTTACATCCAGAAGATATGGAAAACTTTCAATTATTTAAAAAATACGCTAATGAATTAAATAATTTAGAATTAGATTATGTTAAAAAATATGGTCCTATTGTAGTTAATGAAACTGACGGTGAAATGTTTAATTGGGTGAAAAATCCTTGGCCATGGGATGATAAAGGAGGTAGTATGTATGTTTAAATATGTTAAGCACTTAAATTATCCAATCAATATTAAAAAGAAAGATTTAAAAATGGCTAAATGTTTAATTACACAATTTGGTGGTTCTAATGGCGAGCTTGCTGCCAGTCTAAGATATTTTTCCCAAAAATTTTCAATGCCTGATGAAAAAGGAAAAGCCTTATTAAATGATATTGCAACTGAAGAATTAGGTCATTGTGAAATGATTTGTACAATGGTTAGTCAGTTAACTAAAGACGCTACTGTAGCTGAATTAAAAGCTGCGGGATTAGAAAATATTTATGCTGAACATGGTAAAGGAATTTATCCAACAGATGCTTCAGGTGTACCTTTTACCGCAACTTATTTTGCTGTTACCGGAGATGTCATAGCTGACCTTTATGAAGATATGGCTGCTGAACAAAAAGCTAGAGCTGTCTATGAAAACTTAATTGACTTAACTAATGATGAAGATGTCTTAGGTGTCTTGTTATTTTTAAGACAAAGAGAAGTTGTTCACTTTAATCGTTTCAAAGAATTAAAAGATTACTATAAGAAAAAAGGCTATTAGGCCTTTTTTATAATTTAAAATCAAAAATATCATTATCAGTCATATCTTTACCATCAAAAAATGTTTTAACTTTAACCCCATGAATCTTCGCAATTATATTATTAGGAAATTTGCGAAGATAATTATTTAAAACTGAAGTATTCTTATTATAATAAGTAATCCCTGCCATTAATTTTTCATTAACTTTTTTTAATTCACTAAATATTTTTTTAAAATTATTTTTTTTCTCTAATTCTTCATGATCATAATAAATATTTTCTAATAAACTTTCTGCTTCAGTTAACTTTCTTTGCATTTCAAAATTACTAACTTTAGCTTTTTTTAATTCTTTTAAATCTTTTACATAATCATTTTTATCTTTTAAAGCATCTTTAATAGCTTTATCAAGTTTTAATAATAAATCATATTTTTCTCTTAAAACTTCATCAACCATTCCTTCAACATTTTCTATTTTAGTTAAATAAAATTGCATTTTATTATAAATCATAATATGTATTATGGCATAAAGTGCACTAAAAGCTAGAATAATTAAAATTAAACCAAATGTTCCCATATCATTACCTCTATTCTTAAAAAATTATAACATGACTCAAGAAAAAACAAAACTATTAGTTTTATTTTTGGTTATCAATTATTAATCCTTTATAATATTTCCAAGCTAATATTTTTCTAGCATGAGCATCAATTTCATCTTCAGTTAAACTTTTATTTTCTAAAGCTTCTTTTATATCATTTATTTGAGATGCATAATCAGTTGTAATTATTAAATCATTCCCGGCTAAGATAGCTTTTACAATCACATCTTTAATACCCGCAACAGCACCCATATCTAAATTATCAGAAATTACAACCCCACTAAAGTTTAAATCATCAGTTAACAAATTATTTACTTTTTTAGATAAAGAAGCCGGAGTATCTTCAATACTTTTAACCGTATTATGACTTATTAAAACTGCTTCAGCACCAGCTTCTATTCCCCTTTTAAAAGGAACAATATCTTTTTCCATTATTTCTTCTAAAGTTCTAGTATCAATTGAACTATCTAAATGAGTATCACTATTACTTCCATAACCGGGAAAATGTTTTAAGGTATAAGATACACCTTTATTTTTACTTGCTTCTATTACCGTTTTAGCAAAAATAGCTGTATCATCAGCATCTAAGCCAATTGACCTATCATACATATAATCTGATGAACTTGTCGCAATATCGACTACAGGCGCTAAATTAAGATTAATTCCCAAATTATATAATACTTTACTCTTATTAACCGTATCTTCTTTAATTAAATCAAAACCACCCTCTTTATATAAATCTCTTGGCGATTTAAAAGGTTCTTTAACTAACTTGTCATTATTACTAATTCTAATTATCTTACCACCTTCTTCATCAACAGCCGTTAAAAGTGGTATTTTACTATTACTCTGTAAATCATTAATCATTTTCTTAACTTCATCAGAATCTTTATCTTTAAAATCTTTGGAAAAGAAAACAAATCCCCCAAAATTATATTTCTTTAAATCAGCAATTTGATTTTCATCTGGATATCTTACTAATAATATTTGCCCAATTTTTTCATCAAGACTCATAGTACTTAATTTTTTATCAGCTAAATCATAATAATCTTTAAATAAATCATTATTTTCTTCTAACTCAACAACCGTATAATTATCTATTACAACATCTTGAATATCTTTATTTTTATTTAACTCTCCAGTATAAGTCAAATTAATTTCATTACCTACTTCTCCATCAATTTCACTTTTAAAAGTATACATATCATTATTATTATCTTTAATAGTTACTAAATCACTTTCTAAATTAACAATTGTTCCTTCAATAGTTGAAGATTTTTTTAATTGACTTTTATCTTTCAAAGTAAACATTACTACCCCAAATAAAAATACTAAAAATATACTACATAAAATTATATTTTTCTTCATAATCTTTCTCCTATAAATATTATATTATTTTTAAAGTTATTTTATTATAAAATTATTTTATTAATGTCCAATAATGTTAAGTAAAAAAGGCCCTTTCTTTATTAAAAAAAATATGTTACAATTTTAATAGTAAAGGATGGATGAAAAAAATGGCTAATGAACCAAAAAAGAAAACAAGTAGTACAGCTAAAAAAACTGCTACTAAAAAGAAAACAACAACTGGAACAACTGCAAAAAAACAAACTACTACTAAAAAGGTAGCACCAAAAAAAGAAGAAACAGTAATTAAAGAAGAGGAAAAAGTTACAGAACCAAAATTAGACTACAAGATGATTTTAATAATTATTTTAGCATTATTAATAGTTGTTATTGGAATTGCTAAAATTGGTGGTGTTTTTGAAAATAAGGATTATACTAAAAGTTATTTATTAAATAATAAAGTTATTACTAACGAACTTAAGAAAGAAGATATTAGTAGTACCTTACAAAATAAGGAAACATTTATCTTTATAACTTCTCTAAATCAAGATGAAGAATATAATGAAGAAGAATATAATTTAGAAAAAGATTTAAAAAAAGTTATTAAAGATAATGATTTAAAAGATAATTTTTATATTTATTTAAAAGATGACAATACTAATCTAAGAGAATTATTTGGTATTGAAGAAAATACTAAAACACCAACTATTCTATATTTTAAAAATGGTAGCTTAATAGATAAAGTTGAAAGACTAGATGAAAAAATGATGGAAGCCGGAGATTTTACTAAGTTATTAGATATGTATGAATTATCAAAAGAAGAATAAAATCTTCTTTTTTAAAAGGAGTTAAAAAATGTTAAACATTGTTTTATATGAACCAGAGATTCCTACTAATACAGGAAATATTATGAGAACTTGTGTGGCTACTCACACTACTCTTCATTTAATTGAACCTTTAGGTTTTAAATTAGATGAAAAAAGTATTAAAAGAAGTGGCGTTAATTATATAGAAAATTGTCATTATATAGTTTATAAAAATTGGGAAGATTTTTTAAGTAAAAATCAAGGTACTTTTTATTTTTATACCAGATATGGTCATAAACCTCATTCAGATTTTGATTATCAGAATCAAAATGAAAATATTTATCTTGTTTTTGGCAAAGAAAGTACAGGTATTCCAAGAAGTATTTTAAAACCTAATTTAGATAAATGTGCAAGAATTCCTATGACAAATCAAGTAAGAGCTTTAAATCTATCTAATTCCGTAGCCATTGTTTTATATGAAGCTTTAAGACAACAAAACTATATTGATTTATTAAAAGATGAACCTCATAAAAGCCAAAATTTTATTGAAGAATTTGAAGGTGATGATTAATGCATTGTAAAAAGTGTGGAAAAGCTATTGGAACTGATCGAGGCATTTGTCCTTTTTGTGGAGCGATGCTTAGTAAAGAACAATATAGCGAATATCAAGAAATTAAAAAAAGTAATAATAAACCAGAATTATTGACTGAAAAATATGGGGAGAAACCAATAATTTATGAAAAAAGAAAAGAAGTAAATTCTAAAATGTATTTAATAATTATTGTTTTAGGAATTATTGTTTTAGGTTTAGTTATTGCTTTAATATTAATAAGTCTATAAAGACTTTTTTTATTTTAAAAAGCGAGAACGAGACGAAAGCTGAAGGTGCTCGACGCATGACCTTTTTCGTAATCGAAATAGAACAGACCAGCACCTGTACCATATGTGCAAAAGCCGCCACGAACGACCCATGGAGCGCTCGAAGCGACAAGCCATGCTTCATCGTTATACCAACTTCCTACATTTCTTGATTGAGTTAAATATTTCATACTTTGAAATGGTCCCATTTCTTTTGTTGCATCTCCTAAGAAACCTCGATTGTATGTTGCACTACTTGTACTATATTCGTATTTATCAAAGAACCTTTCATCAGTTGGTAAGTCTATTCCTTCCGTTACTTCTAAAATATCAGGATTTACTCCAACATCTCCAAGACTACAAGATGAACATACTAATTTTCCATTAAATCCTGAATTAGCAGCATTATTACGTCCAGACGACAAATTTCCTGTTTTTCCATCGCCAGTTGAATTATCATCTAATCCAGCCATCATATATTCCCATACACCACCTGACATATCATAGATTCCTGTAAAATTACTTGTGGTGCTGGCTACCACACTTGCTTTATTAAAATAATTAGTATTATACGTTCCATCATCTCCAGGTTTAGTTACTCCTCCATATTCATTACAAGCTTCTGGGGTATTACTGCATAAAACATTTGTAGATGTATATCCTGTGGTTGGTTCATTAACTGCGGCATAGCCTGTTAAATAATTGGAATTATTATTTATTCTCACACTTTCATGACTTCCATATTTACTATGTTGTAAGTATGCTACAGCTCCCCATTCCGTGTTTTTCATCATATGACTATTTAAAGATTCTTCATAATGTAAACCAACCGTGTATGCTTTTGCTACTTGAATACTTCGCCATGAATAAACATTTGGCTTTATTATTACTTTATCTGCTGCTTCGATTGAGGCTGCTTCATCTGCTGGATTTACTTGGGCAGCTCCTGTACTTCCAGCTCCATCATATCCGGTTTCAAATTTACCAACCCAAATACCGTTAGTATCAAATGAGGTAAATGCTGGATGTGTTAACCATTGGCCTACTGAATTTCCAGTTTGAGCTTCTGCATCTTTTGTTTCAAATATTACATTTATTATTTTTTCTTTATTTGTTTTTGTTGTTAAACCATTATAATTGGCTTCATCAAATATTTGATATCTGTATCTAGGTATCCATACAAAATAACTTTCAATATCAGCTTCATCTATTGACTCGTTCTCTCCTGGGTCACTTTTTCCTTCTCTTAAGATTACGGCATTTGCCCATTGTTGGTTTTCATAGTCATACCATTTTTCTTTTTCACTCGCTCTTGTAACTTTACCATTTTCTTCATTTATTACGATTGGTATTAGCTTACTTCCTAATACTGGATCTGCTCCATTTAATTCTCTATCTATATATTTATTATTAAAATATAAAGTACATTTAGTCTTACTTTTACTTAAATTATTTATTAATGGTGCCCATTCTTCTTTATTCCATATTATACTTGCTCCATTATCACATTCACCATCTATATATACTAATCCTTCACTATTTTCTTTACTTGGCATTTCTTCTACTTTTTCATTTCCTTTATAAAATGCTATATCTAAATTTTCATTACTTTTTCCATTTATTAATTTTTTTTCATAGTTTGTAAATGTTAATATATTTAAAACACTTATCAAAATTATAATACTTATTAACAATATACTTAATCTTTTTTTCATCTATAATCACTCTATTCTATAGAGTAATTATAACCCTTGACCCCCCCCCCTATGTCAAGTAATTGCTATTATTTTAGACCACATTTCGTATAAAATTTATACTCCTAATCTTATATGTTTCTTCTTTAAAATAATCTTTCTTAAAAAATCAATTGGCACAACGGAAATACTTAATAAAATTACTAAAGTTAATTCAAATGGTGTTAAACCAAAAGTTCTAAATACTACCCCACCTTTATAAATCAAAAATATTTGAACACTTGCTATAAAAATAATCGTTATAACAAATACAATATTTTTTCTTAAATGGGCAAATAAATTTAGGCGATAAGTTCTTGAATTAAAAGCATTGCCAAGACCGATAAAAATAAATAAAGCAAAATATGCAGTCATTAAATATTTATCTTCAATATCAAATCTAATTAAAGATTTAATCCAAGGTGATTTTAAGAAAAAGATACACAAAGTGGCCGAGTAAATACTATTCCAGATAATTTGAGAATACATGTATTTATTTATAATTGGTTCATTTTTATCTTTAGGTGCTTCTTCCATTGTTTCATCTAGAGCTGGTTCAAATGAAAAAGCAAGTCCCGCAAAAGTGTCCATTATCATATTTATCCATAACATTTGAATAATTGTTATTGGGGTATTTACTCCTATAAAAGGACCAACTATTGATAAAAATAACGCACAAAAGTTACAAGTTAATTGATAAATAATAAATTTTCTAATACTTTTAAAAATAGTTCTTCCATATAAAATTGCTTTACTAATTGATAAAATATTATCATCTAAAATAACAATATCAGCAGAAGCTTTAGCAACCTCAGTCCCACTACCCATGGCAAAACCAACATTTGCTTTTTTTAATGCTGGTGCGTCATTCACGCCATCACCAGTCATTCCCACAATTAAATCTTTATTCTCTGCTATTTTAACTAATCTACTTTTATCTTTAGGTAAGGCTCTTGCAATAACTTTAATATTTGGTAACATTTTCTCTAACTCAAAATCATCATAAGCATTTAATTCATCACTTGTTAAAACTAAATCATTTGATGAAGTAACAATACCTACTTCCTTAGCAATAGAACTAGCTGTTTCTTTAGCATCACCTGTTATCATTACAACTTGAATACCTGCTTTTTTAATTTGCTCTACGCCTCTTTTAGCTTCAGGTCTTAGCTCATCTTTAATCGTTACAAAACCAATAAAAATTAAATCATCAATATTATTAGTATTACTATATGCAAGACTTATTACTCGACATCCTTTATTAGTTAAATTTCTAATTTGATTTTGAATAGCTTTTTTATTAATAAAAAGTTTTTCTTCACCATTTTTCATTAACATTTTACTACATTTAGAAATTATCTTCTCACTAGCTCCTTTAATATATAATATCTTTTTATTATCTAATAAAACACTCGCCGAAGAATATTTTAAATTACTATTAAAAGGTGTTTTATCTAATACTTTACAATTTGTATTTATTTTTCTATTTAAAAAATTTAATAATGAGCGGTCTGTCGCATTACCCCCAATAACTTTATCATTTGAAAAAATACTACTATTATTATAATAAAGATTATTATTTAAATGATTTGCTAAAGCTTGATATTTTAAAACATCCCTACAATTTTTAAAAGAAGTTAATTCTCCACAAGTAAAGTTTATAACTTCTAATTTTCCTTTAGTTAATGTTCCTGTTTTATCAGTAAATAAAATATTTAATGAACCTGTTGTTTCAATTCCCACTAATCTTCTAACTAAAACATTATCTTTTAACATTTTTTTCATATTACTTGATAAAACTAAAGTAATCATCATAGGTAATCCTTCTGGTACGGCTACAACGATAATTGTTACCGATAAAGTTAAAGAATAAATTAAGTAATCAGCCATTTGATGAACATTTGTAAGTGTATTTATAATTTCAGTCATATTAAAATGATTATTTATAACTATAACTGAAAATAAATATGAAAGTGTAACCAACACAGCCCCTATATAACCAATTTTACTTATAGTTTTAGCTAACCCCCGAAGTCGTAATTTTAAAGGACTTATTGGTTCAGCATCTTGAATTTCTTTAGCTAAAGATCCATAAACGGTTTTATCACCTACTAATGTAACTTTCATTTTAGCATTACCTTCATAAACAACTGAACCTCTTAAAACTTTATCATTAAGATTTTTCTTAGCTTCTTTTGATTCCCCATTTAAACGAGATTCATCAACAGATAAGTTTCCTTCTATTAAAATACCATCAGCTGGAATAGCATCACCTGATGAAAGTAGGACAACATCTCCTACAACAACTTCTTCTAATGTAATTTCCACTATTTTATTATTTCTAATTACTTTAACATAAATTTTTTCACTTTCTTCTTGTAATCTTTTAAAAGCTTCTTCACTTCCATATTCACTAATAGTCGAAATAAAAGAAGATAGAAAGATGGCAATTAAAATTCCTAAAGTTTCAAACCAATCAAAATCTCTAAATAAAAAAACGATTTTAATTGCTAAAGCGATTAACAATATTTTAATAATTGGATCTCCTAAAGATTCAATTAATAATCTCATAAAACCTTTAGACTTAATTTCGGTTAAAGCATTACTACCATTTTTCTTACGACTTTCATCTACTTCTTTGTCTGTTAATCCCGTCCATTTCATTACCAGTAAGTCCTCCTAGAAAATGATATGCCAAAATATTTATTTTATGAAAAAAAAGATAGATTATTTTCTATCTTTCATTGTTGGAAATAAGATTACATCTCGAATTGAATCACTTTCGGTAAATAACATACACAACCTGTCTATTCCATAACCAATACCACCAGCTGGAGGCATTCCATATTCTAAGGCTTCAATGAAATCACGGTCAATATCATTAGCTTCATCATTACCTAAATCTTTTTCTTTTAATTGTTGTTCAAATCTTTCTAATTGATCATCTGGGTCATTTAATTCTGTATAAGCATTAGCAAATTCTTTACCACCTATAAATAATTCAAAACGATCAACAAATCTTGGATCATCTTGATTTTTTTTTGTTAATGGTGATATTTCAATTGGATGTCCATATAAGAAAGTTGGTTGAATTAAAGTTTCTTCAACATATTTTTCAAAGAATAAATTAATAATATGGCCTACACTTTCTTGATGTTTTAAAACTGGTATATCATGTTCATTTGCTAATTTTAAAGCTTCTTCAATACTCATTTCTTTTTTAAAATCTATTCCTGTAACATTTTTAATAGCATCTACCATACTAATTCTTTTCCATTTACCACTTAAATCAATATCATTTTCTCCCCAATGATAAATCATTTTACCATATACTTTTTCAGCAATATTTTTAAATAAATTTTCCGTTAAATCCATCATACCTTCTAAATCAGAATATGCTAAATAAGCTTCCATTAAAGTAAATTCGGGATTATGTTTAGGATCCATTCCTTCATTTCTAAAAACTCTTCCGATTTCATAAACAGCTTCCATCCCACCAACTAATAGTTTTTTTAAAGGAACTTCAAGCGCAATTCTAAGATACATATCCATATCTTGTGTATTATGATGTGTTACAAAAGGTCTTGCTGCCGCGCCACTAAGTAAAGTTGTTAATACTGGTGTTTCAACTTCTGTAAATCCTTCATTATCCATAAAATCTCTAATTGAACGAATAATTTTAGGTCTTTCAAAAGCAATTTTCTTAGCGTCTTCATTCATTATTAAATCAACATAACGTCTACGATAACGTTCTTCAATATCAGTTAGGCCATGAAACTTTTCAGGTAAAGGTCTTAAAGCTTTTACTAAATGAGTATATTCTAAACACTTTAACGTAACTTCTCCTGTTTGGGTTTTCATAACTTTTCCTTTTACCCCAACAATATCACCAATATCAGCAGTTTTAAATAAAGCATAAGCATCTTCTCCAACATCATTAATAGAGATATAAATTTGAATCTTACCTAGCTTATCTTGAATAGAGAAAAATGAAGCTTTCCCCATTTTTCTAATAAACATAATTCTTCCTGCAACAGTATAAACGTCATTAATACTTTCAAATTCATCATGAGGAATATCTTGATACTTTTCTTTAATTTCTAAACTATAAGCATCTTTATCAAAACGATGACCAAAAGGATCAATTCCCTTACTTACTAATTCATCTTTCTTTCCTCTTCTAACTAATTCTTGTTCACTTTTCATTTTTACCAAACCTTTCTATAAAAAAAGAGGTATCATCCACAAAGGACGAACTACCTCTTTAAAGTCCGCGGTACCACCTTAATTCATAATAAATATGCCCTTTAAAGTTATAAGGTTACTAACCATAACACTCCAATATCTTTATTCATTATAACTTCTTTAATAAGTTCCACCAAACCTTATCTCTCTATAAAAGAACTTTATAACTACTCATATCTTCAACGTGTTTCATTGCCATTAATATACGAGTTTTTTTAGATTTTGTCAAGAAAAGAATAACTTTACATTATTCTTTACAATTCTTCTACTAATTTTAATTCATTACCAACAAATACTACTAAATATTTTAAAGGATCGCCAAGTCTTTCATCTTTACTATAATTTTCTAATTGAGTTTTTCCTTCTTCTATTTTTTCTTCTAATAATTCTTCATTATAATCTTTTTTCTTGATATATTTTAATTCTATTATTATATTTTTTAATATTGTATTTTTTCTATCTAAATATATATCTATATATCCATTATTACATGGATATTCACTATAGACATTAAAGTTTTTATTATTTATTAAATATGCAAATAATAAATATTTTAAACTTTTTTCTTCTAATTTTATAAAATCTCTATTATCTAATTTTTTTAATACATCATTTACATAATTACATAATCTATCTATTTTCCCTCTTTTTAATTCTTCATTTATTTCACTAAATATTAAACTATCATATCCTAAATCTTTTTCATTTAATTTTTTTAAAAAATAATTACCATATAATACTTTCATTACTTCATTTGGCACTTTAAAATAATAATCACCATATTCATCTGTTTCAATAGTTAAATAACCAAAATAATATAAAATACTTATTATATCATCACGGTTAAAATCAACTAATAAATCAAACTTTATTTTTAAAATCCCTTTTACTTTTTCATTGATTATTATTTCATTTAATAATTCTTTATAGAAACTATTATTTTTTAATTCAATTAAATTATCTATTTTTCCAGAATTAAAAGCAATATTACTATCCATTAAATTTTTAGGAATACTTTTATATTTTTGATAAAAATCTAATAAATACATTACTAATGTTGCATTAAACACTTTTTCTTTAGCTTCTTCATTAAATAAATAACCATCATAATTTTCAATCATAATATTTTTTATTTCTTCACGCTCATTTTCTTCTACTACTTCATTTAATAAATTATCTACTTCCTCATGAGTTAATCCTATCATACTATTAAATTCTTCATAATTTGATATATTTGTTGCTATATTAAATCCTGTTGTCATACTATCTAATGTTATTGGACATATTCCTGTTGCAAAAAATCTTCCAACTACTCCTAAACCAATATACTCTTTTATTACAGCATAAAATGCTTTAATGAACCCTTCATTTCCAACAATATTTTTAAAACGCTCTGCATTACCTTCTAAAATAGCATTAGTAAAATTATCATATTCATCTATTATAATATATAATTTGCAGTCTAAATCTAATGATCTAAATTCACGTAAAAAATTCATTATTATTTGATTTGTATTTACTCCTTTTATTTCAATATTTGTTTTATAATAATCATTAAAATTTTCAATTCCATCAATAACTTTATTATTAAATTCTTCTTCTAACTGTTTTTCATTTTTATTTGCAGATGTCAATCCTGAAAAATCAAACTTTAAAACATAATAACTATTTCTTTTTTCAGTTGGATATTGATGAATATATAATCCATTAAATAATTTATCAAATAAATCTTTACTATTTATATCATAATAATAATACATCATACTAGTAAATAAACTTTTGCCAAATCTTCCTGGTCTTAAATAAAATAATGTTTTACCTGCATTTTCTAATTTTTCTAAGTACATTGTTTTATCTATATATATATAATATTCTAATATTAAATCTTTATAATTTATAATGCCATATGGTATCTTTTTCATTACTTAGACCCTCCTTCTTTAAATTAATTTTATCAAATATTTATTTAAAAGTCACTAAGTATTCTTCATTATCAAAAAAAGAATAGCATACACTATTCATTATATTTCCTTTAAATCAGTCAAAACACTTCTTAAATATTCTTCATCCCAAATAGGAATTTTTAAATCCATCGCTTTTTGATATTTACTACCTGGACTATCACCAACAATTACAAAATCAGTTTTAGAAGAAACACTACTAGAAGGTTTAGCTCCATAACTATCTAGTATTTTTTCAATTTCATCTCTCGTCATAAATGAAATAGTTCCTGTTATAACAAAACGTTTACCACTAAGTAACTCATTATTTTTAATTTCTTCTCCAGTATATTCCATATTTAAACCTAAATCTTTTAATTTATTAATTAATTCTAAGTTTTCTTCTTTACTAAAATATTCACAAATATTTTCAGCAAGAATCGGTCCAATATCTCTAATATTTTGTAACTCATCAAAAGTTTTTTCTTTTAAATTATCTAAAGTTTTAAAAGTTCTTGCTAAAAGTAAAGCCGTTTTATCACCTATTCCTAATATTCCTAAACCAAATAATAATCTTTCTAAACTATTTTTTTTACTTTCCTCTATCGCTTCTAGTAAGTTATCAACACTTTTATTACCAAAACCTTCTAATTCTATTAAATCTTTACGATGTTCATCTAAATGATAAATATCAGTTACATCTTTAATAAAACCTAAATTAAAGAAATCTTCCATAATTCTTTCCCCAAAACCATCAATATTCATGGCATGTCTTGAAACAAAGTGAATAAGTCTTTCAATATGTTTAGCAGGACACTTTGGATTAAAACAATAATGATCAACTTGGCCTTCTTTTTTACCTAAAGGTTCACTACATATTGGACAATTTTCAATCATTTCAAAAGGAATTTCATTGCCTGTTCTTCGTTCTTTCTTAGGTTCTACTACTTCTGGAATAACATCTCCAGCTTTTCTAATTGAAACTGTATCTCCAATTCTTAAATCTTTTTCTAAAATATAATCTTCATTATGAAGACTTGCTCTTTTTATTGTGGAACCCATAACTAAAACTGGTTCTAAAACCGCATTAGGAGTAATTCTTCCCGTTCTTCCCACTGTAAAAACAATATCTTTTAATTTCGTTAAAACTTCTAAAGCTGGAAATTTATAAGCAACAGCCCATCTAGGATATTTTGAAGTAAAGCCTAATTGTTGTTGCATTTCTAAATCATTTACTTTAATTACAACCCCATCAATATCATAAGGTAAATATTCTCTTTTTAGATTATATTCATGAATAAAATCTAAAATACCATCAATATCTTTAACTAAACGATTACAAGGATTTACTTTAAAACCTAATTTTTTCATATATTCTAAAGCTTCATAATGCGTTTTAATATTATAATCCATTGGATTTGGTAAATGATATATCCAAGTATTTAAATTTCTTTCCGCAGCTATTTTAGAATCTAATTGTCTAATTGAACCAGCTGTCGCATTTCGACAATTTTGAAGTTTATTTAAGTTTAATTTTTCTCTTTCATAATTTAATTTAGCAAGAGTTTCTTTTTCCATATAAATTTCCCCTCTTACTTCAATCGTAACCGGCATCTTTAGTTTTAATGGTAAACTCTTTATAGTCTTAACATTATGGGTTATATCTTCCCCAGTAGTTCCATCACCTCTAGTAACGCCAGTAGTTAAAAGGCCATTATCATAATGAAAACTACCACTTACTCCATCAATTTTTAATTCACAAACATATTCTGGTTTAAAACCATTTTTTCTAATTCGTTCATCAAAAGCTCTTATCTCTTCTTCATTAAAAACATCAGGAAGTGATAACATTGGTAATTTATGTTTAACTTTATTAAATTTATCAATAACTAAACCTCCAACTCTTTTAGTTGGACTATTTACATCATCAAACTCTGGAAATTCTTTTTCTAATTCTTCTAATTCTCTTAAATACTTATCAAATTCTTGATCAGTTATAGAAGGATTTGCTAAAACATAATATTCATAATTAGCATCTTCTAATATTTTTCTTAATTCATCTATTCTTTCTTTAGCATCTAATGAACTCATATTTTTTTCCTCCTATTTCCATAAATGTTTAGGATAACTCCCTTCTTCTTTCAATTTTAAAATTTTTTTGTTTACTATCGGTAAATCTTCTTTGTAAGTCATCCCTATCCATTCACTACTAACTGGTTTACAAACTATTTCTATTTTACCATTTTCTAAATTATTTTCTAAACAATCTGGTAATAATATTTCATTACTCAAAATTATTTTTTTATCTTGTTTAAAATAATTTTCCATATCTTTTTTCAATAATTCATAAAAATCATTTTTAAAACCAAACATATTCATACTTACTAAAGTATTTTCTTTTATTTCAAAAGGTTCTCTTCCATCTAAAGGTGTTGCAATTATTTTATCATTATCTCTCATAATACTACATTCAATAATTTTCTTTAATTTTCCATCTATTATTTCACATACTCCTCTTTTAACTGCCCCACAATCACTAGCAGTTTTAGAATATTCATAAGGAATTGCCACATAATTATAATCTTGTTTATCATTCTTCAAAAAATCAGCTACTTCTTTAAAAGCATTATACCCATAAAAATCATCAGCATTTATAACCGCAAAACTTTCTTTAACATAATCTTTACTACAATAAATTGCTTGAGTAGTTCCCCAAGGTTTACTTCTTTTTTTAATAATATTTAAATCATAATAAGGAATATCTTCTAACTTCTGAAAAGCATATTCTACTTTAATTTTATTATTTAATCTTTTACCAACTGTATTTTTAAAATCATCTAATAACTCTTCTTTAATTACAAATACCACTTTATTAAAACCAACTTTAATAGCATCATAAACAGAATAATCTAATAAAAAATTACCATCATCATCTACAGGTTCTAATTGTTTTAATCCCCCAAAACGACTCCCCATACCCGCAGCCATAACAACTAATGTTAAATCTTGCATTTATCTTTCCTCCTATTTTTTCAATTATCTATTGTTTTTCTTTTTATTTATAATTCTTATAAATTCTAAACCAATATCTTGACTTAATTTATCTAAACAATTTTGTAAACTAAAACCCTCTACTTTTTTTAAGTTTTCATTTTCACTTTCATTATAAAAACCATAATTATTTTTTATAATAAAACTTTGATATCTTTTTAAAATTGGATTAAAATTTATACATAACATATTATTATCTTTAATAATATTTAAAATATTATTATATTTTCTTAACCAAAAACTAATATCATCTGATTTACAAATAAAATTTCCTTCATTATCATATATTAACCCAACTAAAATATCATTTTCATAATATATAACCAATTGATAATTATTTCTCATAATTTAACCCCCTAACAATGTAAAATACTAACATATTATGATATTTTTTTCAAACTTTTATGATTTTTCATTAATTTTCTAATTCCAAAATTTTTATTAAAAGCAATCGTTACAATTGATTTTTCTACACCTACTACTACTCCTTTACCATAGATAGTATGCATTACATTATCACCAATATTATAATCGGTATCTTCATCATTATACATATCTTCAATAACAAAATTATCATTTTTATTATTAATTATTTTTTCATCTACTTCTAATAAATTATTATCTATTTCATCAATAAAACGACTAGGTAAATTCATATTTTCATGACCATATAACATTCTTTTTTTTGCATTTAATAAATATAATCTTTTTTTAGCTCTCGTAATACCAACATAACATAAACGTCTTTCTTCTTCTAAACCGCCTTCTTCAATAAAGGAATTTTGATGAGGAAATATGCCATCTTCCATACCTATTAAGAACACTACTTCAAATTCTAGACCTTTTGCACTATGAAGAGTCATTAAAGTTACAACATCATCATCTTCTTTATGCTCAGAAATATCCGCTACTAAACTTATTTCTTCTAAAAAATCTTGTAAATTAACTGAACCAGTTTGTTCTTCATAACTAGCAGTTATACTTCTAAATTCCATTAAGTTATCAAGTCTTAATTCATCTTCTAAACTCTCACTATTAAGTGATGCTTTAATACCACTTTTATCTAAAATATCATCAACTAATTCTGTTAAACTTAAAGAATCACTATCCATAATTAACTCTTCAATTAAATTTTTAAACGCTAATTCCTTACCACTAGTAATAGCATCAAACATACTACAATTATTAATTCTAGATAATTCTTCTAATTTATTTATAGAAGTTATTCCAATACCTCTTTTAGGAACATTAATAACTCTTCTTAAAGAAATATCATCATGAGGATTTAATATTAAACGCATATAACAAATTAAATCTTTAATCTCTTTACGATTATAAAAATAAAAACTTCCTACAACTTTATAAGGCATATTAGCTTTTAAAAATTGTTCTTCAGCTACTCTTGCTTGAGCATTAGTCCGATAAAAAACAGCTATATCTTTTTTCTTAAAACCTTCATCTAATAAACGATATATTTCATCAATAACTAACTTTATTTCATGACGTTCATCATAAGCTCTCATATACTTAATTTTAAAACCAACACCATTATGAGATATTAAATCTTTATCTTTACGATCTTTATTATTTTTAATAACCGAATTAGCAGCATCTAAAATCATCTTAGTACTTCGATAATTATCAGTTAATGGTATAACTCTAGCATTAAAAAAATCTTTTTCAAAATTTAAAATATTCTTATAATTAGCCCCTCTAAACATATAAATAGATTGATCAGGATCTCCAACTGCAAAAATATTTTGATATTTTTTAGACAATAATTTAACTAATTTATACTGTACTTCATTAGTATCTTGATATTCATCTATTAAGATATATTTAAAACGATTTTGATAATGCTCTAATACTTCACTATTAGATAAAAATAATTTAACAGGTAAAACAAGTAAATCATCAAAATCAACTGAATTATTCTTTTTAATTCTTAATTGATATTCTTTATATATTTCATAAGCAATCTTTTCAACATCAGTATTAAAAAATTTTTCAATATCCATTTCACTTAACATTTCATTTTTAATAAAACTAATTCGGTTACGTATATAAGAAGGAGATATTTCTTTAATATCATATCCTTTATCTTTAAGAATTTTTTTAATTAAACTTAAAACATCATCACTGTCTAATATGGTAAAATTACGATCCATCCCTAACTTTAAAGCATTTTCTCTAATAACTCTTAAACCAAAAGAATGAAACGTTCCAACTAAAGCATCATTTCCGGGTACTAATAATTCTAAACGTTCTTTCATTTCTTTAGCAGCTTTATTAGTAAAAGTTATAGCAAGGATTTGATAATCAGGTATACCATTTAATATTAAATTAGCAATACGAGTTGTTAAAACTTTTGTTTTACCAGAACCAGCCCCAGCAATAACTAGGCAAGGACCATCTTCATGCATTACAGCTTCTTTTTGTCTTTCATTTAATTCATCATAATTTATCATGTTAACACAACCTTCTCTTTTAATTATATCATGAGATTAAAAAAACTTTATGAAAAATATCCAAAAAGTTTACTATTTTATTCTGCAATAAATGGTGTTCTTTTTTTTCCTTTGTCCATTCTATTGGGTACACAGTTCATCACTTAATTATTGAACAGCCTCTTTTTAATTATTTAAAGATATTAAATAATTTACCATTTTTATCATTATCTTCTTTATTAAATCCCATTTTTTGTAATAAATATTCTAATTCTACATGATTATCCAATTTATCATCTAAATAAGGAATATTAAAATATACTTTACTATTAGATTCATTTTCAAAATCTTCAACATCATTATTATCTAATACACTTCTATTTAAAATAATTTTATTGCCTTTTAATTTATCAAATATTTGAGGATCTTTTCTAATTAATTTATTTAACTTAATTAAACCCGGTTCAATTAAATACAAAACATCAGTACAATAATCAATTGCCCCTTCTTCATTTAAATCAATTAATATTACATCACAATTATAATGAGTTGAAATAAATTTTTGCAATTCAAAATGATTAGTATTCATTAAAGTTCGATCATTTAAATAAATAAAATCATTATTATCAACTTCAACTGCAACGACTTTATAGTTTTTTTCTAATTGTTTTTTTAATAAATATGTTAATGTCGTACTACCAGCATGCTCAGTAACATTTTTTAAACCAATTATTTTTACAGAATTAGTTCCAACATAATTTTTTTCTTCTTTAACTTTTTTTTCTTTTTTAGTTGAATGAATATTTTCTTCACTAGCTGTACCCATCATCATATTTAATTGATGATACTGGGCAACATCTTTATAAGTATTAGGATTATCAATTAAAAACTTAACCGCATCTATATTTCTTGTAAAATTATAAATTCCCATTGATACCAAAGCAGATAAATACTTAGGATCATTTACTAATTCAGAATCATCTAATAATATAATTACTTTACTCATATCCATATTAACAGATAATTCTTGAATTACAGAAATATTTTCATAATCTTTAATAGCAGTAATATCTAAAATCATTTTATTATAAAAGAAATTATTAAATTGCGCTATTAATTCTTCAGGTGTATATACACCTGAAATACTTTTAATAATATCTATATCAATATTATTTAATAATGATTCGTACTTATTCACAACTTTAACATTCATTATATTCACTCCTTATTGTAATTTATATTCTAATCTATCAACCGGAAAATTAATATCAATAGTTTCACCAGTAACTTCAAATGTTAAAATTTCTCCTATAACTGGTAAATTAAATTTGTAAAAAAATTTAACTGAATACTTCGTACGATTAGTTAAATTACCTTGTCTAGTACTTTTTTTACTAATACAATAGTAATATTTTTCCCTTTTATTTACTACTTTTTCTAATGTAAATGAAGATAAATTCCTAGAACCATAATCTCCTTCTTGACAATAATGCATAGTATTATAATTATTATATGATAAATAATTATTTATCAATTGAATTGAACCATTATTTCCATCTTTTAATCCTTCATATTTTTCTATAAAAGTTAAAGCTTCATTTTTAATTTTAAAAACTTTATTGTAACTTATTGTTAAAGATAAGAAAGACACAAAAATTAACATAAATGTTACAACTAATCCAATTAACCATACACTACCAGTTGACGTTCTCATCCTTAATCACCCCTTATTTGTATAGATAGGTTTAGTATCTCCTTTAATTCTAAAATTAAATAAATCATGAAATATTGGCAAATCTAATTGATAAAATACCACAACTCTATAATATGCTACTGAAGGTAATTCACTAGCAAAATCACCATTTGATCCTATACCTCCACTATCAATTTTAGCAATACAAAATGCAGCATTTTTTTGATTTACCTTACCATCTCTACTAAAACCATAATACGTATAATTATCTTCTAAACTTAATACATCACAATTACCAGTAGTTCGATATGCACTATCTATTAAATAAGATGAAATAGCACATAATGTTCCTGTAGTATCACTTCCACATTCTGCAGTTAAATTTATTCCGTTATTACTTTGAATCGTTTGAATTATTCTATCTTTAACATTAAATGCTTTGGACTGATTAATAGTTAAACACATAAAACCAGCAAAGAGTAATACAAAAACAATTACAATTTGAAATAACCATGTACCCCCTATTGCTTCTCTCATTTAAATACCCCTTTTCTATTAACCTTTCCAAACGCATTTAAAATAAGTATTTTGACCTGGCATATGACAGTCAACCTCTTGACAATTATTTGTCTCACACTTATTACAAATTGCTTTTGAACAATTAGTATTTTGATTCATATTATTTCTAATCATTGGCCAGATAGTAAAATAGAAAAAGGCAGCTAAGCCTGCTATAGCCACAAGTACGACTACTGACATATTTAATTCTCCAGTTGCCTCTTTCACACTTTTACCTCCTTTTTATTTTGTCTCTACATTAGTTCCTTCACAATTTATAGTAGTTTCATTTCCATTTTGATCTAAAGCCTTACATACTGTACGTTCTTTATTACATTGATACGCTGAAGCACATAATGTTTGACGATTCAAATTATTTTTAATTGCTGGCCAAATAAACGCATAAAAGAATGCTGCTATTGCTGCTATTGCCACAACAGTTATTACTGTAATATTTAATTCACCTGTCGCTTCTTTCATAATTAGTTTCCCCTTACTTAACTCCTGTATCTTGTGGCGTGCACTGAACAGAAGTTGGATTTCCATTTTGATCTAAAGCATCACATAAGGTCCCATTACAGTGATAAGCAGATGCACATAATGTTTGACGATTTAAATTATTTTTAATTGCTGGCCAAATAAATGCATAAAAGAATGCTGCTATTGCTGCTATTGCTACTACAGTTATTACCGTAATATTTAATTCACCTGTAGCTTCCTTCATTATTTTTACCTCCTTTAATCTTCTTACAATTATTATTATAACTTTTTTAAATAAAATTATCAACTATTTAAGATTATTTAGTTTAAAATTAGACATTATTGACGTTTAATAATTTTTCTATAGTATAAAATGAAAAGCAAAAAACTTATAATTGATATAATAATTCCAAATTTTAAGCCTTTTATATGATACTTTAACTCTATTTTATGATTACCATCATCTACTGGAATAGAAATTATACCATTTAATATTTTATCATAATTTACTTTTTTATTATCTATATTTATTTCAAAACTATTATCATATGGTACTGTAATTATTAATAAATCATTATCATTTGCTGTAAAATCACCAGTAAATCCAGTTGATAATATTCTAAGATTTTCAATTTTTTTAGTGTTTAATTCACTAATTAAATTTTTGAAATCATTTTCTTTAACATATTCTAAAGCTTCATTACCTTTTTCACTATATATTGCATTAAAATCGGGAGTTAAATTTATTTCTATCTTAAATTTATCGCCTTTTTTTAAATTATATATACTATCAACTTTTTCTTCGTTAACCATTAAATTATAGATTTCTTCTCCACTTTTCTTTTTAATTATTACATTGTTTTCTACTTCAAAGAAAAAGTTTTCCACATTCATATTAATTTTAGCAACAATATCATTTGGTATATCATAAGTAAATATTACTTTACCAGGTAAACTTTTATCATGAAGAACATATGTATTTTCTTTTTCGTCAATATTTTCAAAACTTTTTTGAGGATTTAAATATTTAATTTGCAAATCATATTTTTTATTAGTTAACAGATTTAATATATCAATAATATCATTATCACTATATTTTAATTGTTCTTCATTTTGATTATTAACAATAAATCCCAAACTTTTAATATAATATTTATTTTCTAAAAAGGATATTTTTGATGAATTAAAAGTATAATTTCTAATTACATATTTTAAACCTAATAGGGCATCCATTAAAAAATTATTAGAATAACTTATAACAGAATTATGATGATATTCTGGTCTATAATCTTTTAAAAAAGTAGTCAAATTATTATTATATATTGATGCAAATCTATTAACTCCATAATAATCGAATAATAATCCATCATTATTAGTTACCTTAGAATTCATTCTAAAAAAATTATCATCTTCTTTAAGAACGTTAATTAAATTATCAATATTTTTTATATTTTGTTGATATTCACCAACTGATACATAATTATAATTACTTCCTTGATAATTAATATTGATATCCATTATTAAATTAATAGATAACTCAATAATAACTAAAAAATAAGTAATTAAATCAAATTTTGATTTGTGATAAGTAAAAATATAATAAATTAAAAAGCAATTACTCAATACTAATAACCAAATATATATTTTTTCAAAGCTAAAACTTAAATAAATATAATTTTTGTATGTAAAAAAAGCTAAAAAATATACTATTAATGCAACTAATATTATTATTTTGTTTTTTAACTTAATATTAATTTTTTCAATATCAAAATTATAAGCAATTAAAATCCAAAATGCATTAAAGCAAAAAACAAAGCGGCCTGGAAATCCAATTGGCTTTTGAAAAAGGTGCCAAGTGTAATAACCAATATTAGTTATTAATGATAATAAATAAATTACTCCAATAATATATATTGATTTTTTTAATTTTAAATTTTTTTTCTTATCACTTAAATGTAATAAAATAATTACTAAAACAAATAAAGATAAGTATATTGGCGCGCTGCAATTTGTAGTAACACTCTCACTAGCATAATTACTACCAATAATAAAATTGTATAAAGATCCAATTCCATCTTTATTAAAACCCAAATAATTCATACTATTATAATAAATTATTCTTCCAGAAAAAAGACTATTAATAGTTGGTATTAATATAACAGCTGAACTTAATCCACATAATAAACTAGTTAAAAAAAATCTTATAGTTCTTTGCTTTTTTTCTTTTTTATTTAATGTTGAATTATATAATAAAAAGAAAAAATAAATTACTGAAAATAAACATATCATGTAAGCCGTGTAATAATGAATAAATATCATATATGTTAAAGTGATAAAATACATTAAATTTTTATTATCATTAACTATTTTATCTATAGCAATCATTACTAGCGGTAACATATAAACAGAATCTAAAAATTGATAATTATGATAATATAAGCTAACAAATCCAGATAAAGCATAAATTGTTGAAAAAATTATCGTTTTACTATTTATGCATTTTTTATAGTTTAATAATATATTCATTGTTAAACCTGAAAAACCAATTTTAATAAAAAGCAAAATGACATAAAATAAATCAAAGTTTTCCTTTTTAAATAGAAAATAAAGTAAATTTAAAGGATTGCACAAATATGTTGTAAAAATCGGATAAAAATTTTCTCCTAAGCCAATATTAAAAGTAAAAATATTAAAGTTTTTTAAACCTTCAAAAAAAGCTGGATACTGTGAAAATGAATCCGATGTTCTAATAGAAAGATTACCAAATGGATAAACATTCATGCTATACATTGCAAAACAAAATATCAAAATTGGCAAAATAAAAGCAATTAAATAATGAATTATATTTTTTTTCATAATTTATCAGCTTCTTTCTCGTCTATATCACTTTCTTTTACAATATATAATGGTCTATTTTTAGTTTCTAAATATATTTTAGAAATATATGCTGAACAAATACCTAAACAAAATAATTGAATACCAGAAACAAAGAAAATAATACACACCAATGATGGCCAACCACTTACTGGATCACCAAATATTATAGTTTTAAATATTATAACTAAAATTAGTATAAATGATATAAAACAAAATAATATTCCTAAAAATGTTGATATCATTAATGGCACCGTAGAAAATCCAATTATTGCATCGAAAGCATATAATAATAATTTCCCAAAACTCCATTTAGTTTCTCCAGCAACTCTTTTAACATTATCAAATGATATCCATTTAGTTTTAAATCCTAAATAACTAAACAATCCTTTAGAATAACGATTATATTCTGGCATTGATAATATAGCATCCACTACTTGCCTAGTCATTAATCGAAAATCTCTTTCTCTAGAATCAACTTTAACTTTACTAATTTTAGTAATTAATTTATAAAACATTTCAGCAAAAAAACTTTTAATTACAGGTTCTCCTTTCCTGTTTTTTCTTCTAGCAATAACAATATCATAATTGGTTTCTTTAATTTCATTATACATGTCAATTAATAATTTCGGAGGATGTTGTAAATCAGCATCCATTAAAGCTACTAAATCACCACTTGCTTTTTTTAGTCCAGCATATATTGCAGCTTCTTTACCAAAATTTTTAGAAAAAGATATATAATGAATAAAATTATTATTATTTTTTATTTTTTTTATTACATTTAATGTATTATCATTACTCCCATCATCAACAAATATTAATTCAAGATTTATATTTTCTTTTAAAAATATTTCTTGAATGTTATTTATCTCTTTATAAAATAAAGGTAAGCATTCTTCTTCATTTAAACATGGTACTATAATTGATAAAACTTTCTTTTTCATAAATACTCCTAACTATTTATATTCTATCAAATATTTATAAGAAATTAAATAAAAAAGATAACCTAAGTTATCTACATATTCATCATCATTAATAATGCAAAAATTAATAATACCATTACTCCTAATCCTGTTGCTATTAACATTTGCATTGTTTTCTTTTCCATTTTCTCTAAACGTTCTTTATATTTTAACTCTCTTGCTTTTTGTTGCAAATTAGATATTGTTTTAGAAAACGCTAATAATTGTTCTTGTTTATGTTCTTGTCTACCTAATGATAAACGATATAATAAACGCATCATTCTCATTGAATCTCTTACTGGATATGTTTTAGCAAATGTCATATATGGATTTATTGAACTATCACCAGCATTAACTTCATCAATTAATTGTTGTAAACCTTCTTTAAAAATACTAGGTGCATCATTAATTGATTTACCTAAAGCTACAGGAACAGTATAATGTTGAATTAATATTTCTAAACTTTTTAAGTAATGAGGTAACATTGCATCAATATCATGTAAATGTCTTTTATAATAATTCTTAATATTCATATAATCTAATTTAAATACTAAAAAACCAGCTATAAAAGCAAATAATACGGTAATATATGTTAAATTTGAAATAAAGAAACAAAGCATAATCACAATAATTATTAAACCATTTTTAATTCTTTTATTAAATAGAAAATCGGCATTAGCTGAATCTCCATATTTAGCTTTTACATAAAAATCCCAATCATTTTCTTTTAATCTTTGAAATAAAGTTTCATTATCTGAAACAAAACGACTAACACTTATTCTTCCCGTATAATTAAGAACAAATAATATTATAAGTGCTAAGGCAATAATCTCGAAATACATTATTCCACCCCCACATCTTCATAATAGAATCTTTCACCTTTATAAAGAAAGAAACAATTTATCCAAATTATACAATGAAGTATTAATTGAACATACCACATATCTAATAATTTAATATATGAATCTGTACCTAGCAAAAATTGCATAGCCATAACTAATAAGAACAATGCTAAACCAAATGTAATAAATCTTTTATGAAAATCTGCTCTATCTATTTGATCACGATAAACACCTTCAACTAAAGAATCTATATCCATAGCCATATTTTCTAAAGCTTCGCCTGAATCTTTAGCACCTTCTTTAGTTATTTGTAAAAATAATTGATGCATATTTTTAACCATATAATATGGATACTTTTCATTAAAAAATTCAATAGATTCATCAATTGTACCATTTTGATAAGACATATCTATCATAGTTCTTAAATCTGTCAAAACTGGATCTTCAATAATTCCTGAATCTCTAACTCCTTCTAAGGATTTAACAAAACTTTGAGTTGTATTAAATTCCATTATAACATTAGTTGTATATGTTTGTATTTGTTCAAAAATATACTCAGAATAAGCTTTTTGACATCTTAAATACGCTAAAAATGGAATAAATAAAACCGCAACTCCAGCATATATTACAGTAATTATAATGTTATAGAAATATAAATACGATATACCGCCTGCAACACCTGCAAATAGCACAACTTGTGTTATATATTGTCTTGGAGTATATTCTTGCCCTAATTCTTTAACTTTTTCTCTAACTTGTTTGAAACTGTAAGGAGCATATTTATCATATGCATTTGCTACACTTTTAGCAAAAAAGTTATAAACATTCTCGCCATTATTCATATAATATGAAATTGCAAAGATAGCAAGTACAATTAATATTACTAACTCAATCATATTCTCCCTTCTTTCTACAATGTTTCTACTAAATTTGAATTATTACTTACTACTTGATTAGGAGTATTATTCAAATTCTTATTTGGATCAAATATATCTTCTGGTAAAGTAACACCTGAAATACTTAAATATTCTCTTAGATGATTAGTAGGATTATTCATCGTAATCTCACCAGTCAAAGTTTTTTGAAATATTGTATTTACTTGTGGCTTATTTTGCTCATCAACAAAAAATTCACAAATTTCCATAATTTCACGTTGAAATCTACCTAATTCTTTACTCATATAACCTTTAACATATATACCTAACTGAACATAACGATGAATAGTTGATAAAAATTGTTCAACATCAACATTACTTTCAATTAAAGCAAACATACGCATCGGTATTAAACTTGCTTTATCAGAGTGAATAGTTGATAAAATATGGTGCCCAGAAGATATAGAGTTACGAACAGCCATAACAGCCTCTGCACTACGGACCTCGGAAAGTAATATCCATATTGGATTTTGTCGCATACATGTTACCAATACATCACTATAACTAGCGATATTATTAGTTTTCATCGCAATTATATCACGATGAGGAAAAATACGATCTAAATGAAGTTCTAGTGTATCCTCAATAGTTATTATTTTTTCATTTTCTTTTGTATGAGACGCTAAATACTTAACTAACTCTGTTTTACCTGAACCGGTTTCTCCACTAACAATAATATTAGCATGACCTTCTACACATTTAAGCAAAAAATCAAGTAAATTTGCCGAAATATATTGTTCATTAATAAGTTTTTCACGATTTAACCTAATTTTAGCTGGTGTCTTTCTTATTTGACATGCTATACCGTTAGTGGCAATCGAATCATGAACAAAATTTAAACGTAACTCTGCACTCTCAGCATCCAAAAAGGGATGAGCCATATTAAATGTCTTTCCCATAACATTAGCACATTGGAATGCCAATTTTTCTAGCAAAGCATTGTTTATATCCGGTCTATCTACTTGATATACACCTTTATCTAAAGATTTTAACCACACTTGTCCATTATTACATATTGAAATATCGGTAACATTTTCTTCTCTTAAGAATTCATCAATAGGCCCAAAATCAAGTTGAGAAAATATTGCATCATTCATGAATTCACCCCAATTCTCTTATTCTTTTTTTATTCTTCTATATCTTCATTATCCTCTTCTTCATCATCGTTATTATTATTATTATTATTATTATTACTACTACTTGAAGACATCTCTTCATCAGGTATTACTTCAGTCTTAGATAATATAAAGTTTTTAACATAATCACTTGCAACCTCAGTTTCACCTGGATTAGCAGTATAATTTTTATTTCTTGGTACTGGTATTATTTCAACACCATAACTAGTTAAATATTGAGCTTTTCTAAGTAAAGAATACATATCATCAGGTACAGCAAACAATAAATCTGCAGGTGTTCTTTTTTCAGTAGATGTTTCAAATACAGATTGTCCTTGTGAATCACGTACATCTAAAACTTTAATACTACTTATTAAATTGGTATACATTAAACGATTATAATCATTCATACCTTTAAACCATAAATCAATATAATTACCTGGAAAAATTGAGTTACCATAAGTTGAATGTAAGTCAACTGGTAAATCAAATAATGTATATCCATCAGGAATATCTGCTATTGTACTATCAGGTTGACTATCAGGCGAAACAATTGTTTCGGTATAGAAAAAGCTATTTTGAGGAATAGTTGTTCCATACATTACTTCTTTTCCAATTAATTGATTCGCATTTCTTATCATATTTGTACTTTTACTAATAACTGCATTTGAAACTTCCATATAACCAATATCATCATTAGTAATAACATGTCTAGATGATAAAGCTGTCTTAGCATACGGAATTGTTGTTGGATTAATAGCATCATTAACACGCCAAGTATATCCAATATACAAAACTAAAATACCAGCAACAACACAAATAATTGTTACTGTATTTTTATTACTTAAAAATTTTTTTAAATTAGCACTTAAATTTCCCATTTTTATTCCTCCTTAAATTTTAATTAGAATCAAGTTCTAACATTGCATCTACTCTATTAACTATATCAAATGTTTCTGCTCCAGAATTTAATTGATATGTATTACTCTTAGTTGTTACTTGGACACTTGCCTTTGGTGGAGATTCATATATTCCATAAAAATCTACTTGATAGGTACTTAATGAAACATTTTCGGCAAATCGTCTTAAAAAATTCTCTACAAATTTTTCACGATTTATTCTTAACTCTCCACTTTCTCGGTAGTAACCATAGTCGACTGCATCGACCATGGCTGCCTCCGAAATTTCCTTTAATATGTAATAATCTTGAGTATTTGTTGCTGATACATTTGATATTAACATCATTACTACTATTACAAATACTCCTAATGCTATTAACCAATATCCCCAATATGCTTCTTTCATTTTTTTATCCTCCTACTTCCATGATGGCCCTATTCCATCTTCACGACTTAAAACACAATTACCATTAGTAATACAATATGACGAATCTAACCATAAAGTAAATTTTGTAGTTTCTTCTCTTGGTTTTAATGAAGTAAAATACTTATTAGTTGTATTATTTAAGAAGGTACTTATACATTTTACACTATACGTAATACCATTATAAGTTACTTGTTCACATTGTAATGCATTATTACTATTTAATTCGCCATTACCAAATTCATAACTTTCAGGCATTGTAGTATTAGAATATGATCCAGCATCCTTATTAAATTGTCTTATAGCACTTAATTGAGCAGGCGTTAATGTATATGAATATTCTGCATTTTCATATATTGTATCTCCAGCATCCTCAATTTGAGATTTAGTATATTCTGCTTTAACTGTACTCCAATTATACCCCTCTTTACGACAATCAATTGAATTTCCATCTTCACATAAATTAGGGAATAGACTATTTAATGAAACAGTACGATATTTAAATGAAGTATTTTCTCCATCAAATATACAATTCTTACAAGTATCTGCATCTTTAGTAATAATACAATCATCACCATTACATGATACATCACACTCAGGACAATTATTTACATAAGCACATACATATCCCGTATCTTGACTTAATATACCATTATTTTCATTATATTTAGTACATTTTTTTCCATCAGGTAATTTATCATACTCAGTTAAAACACTTACCTGATCTTTTACACCAACTAAACGTCCTAATTCACCAGTTTGATTAGACTGTCCAATTTTACTAAATTTCAAAGTAAATGGAAATGCCCCTTTACCAGTTTTAAGCTCTACTGGTAAAGCAGTATCTGGAAGTCTAGTCCATAAGCAGTCTTTATAAGTAGGATCATTAGAATTCTCACATATAGTTCCAGTTTTAACAGTTCCATATTGATGATATGTGCTAAAGTTTTGACTTGGAGTATAATAAGCATCTTTTGTTACTGTTTTTTGAATCCATTTAGCTAAACTTAATTTAAATGTATTTGCACTACACCCAGTATTGTTACATGTAACCGATACAGCATTTTTAAATATATTATCAGGTAATGTATTCTCATTAACTTCAAATTTTTTACTACTATCAACACAATTATATTGTTCATCAGTCTCGCCTAAACAATAAATATTATCTATTTTAGTATTTACATCACCGACTCTTGAAAATTTACCAGTACCAGATTCTCCATTAAGAAGTTCACTGTAATTATTATATTCAAAACTTATTTCTGGATCAAAATTCATATTATTTTCCCATGTTGAACATTTCTTAAAGGCAGCAACAGAATCAATTACTTGTTGATTAGTTTTTTGATATTCTTCTAAGAATTTATTTTTAAATCCTTCAATCTCAGTCTTAGAGATATTAGCTTCAACAGTTTCAGTTGATGTAGTATTTTTAGAATAATCATAAACTACATATGTCCAAGTAAATGCTTTTTTAACATTATTTTCTTCATTTGAAATACTTTTAACTGCACTACTTTCAAATAATGTATTCCATTTATTCCATTCATTCCAATCAGCTGCTAAATCACGATTTAAACTATTTAATTCAGATTCAAATCCTTCAACATCAATTGGTTTATCTGGATTAGTTGCTGAGCTAATATAACAATTTCTTGTTCCCGTAATTTTAGTTGATAATGTAAAGTATCCACCACTCATTGAATATCTTGCCGTTGGTACAACAAATTGATAATTTTCATCACACCATACTTTACAATATTTATTATTATTAATTTCTGTAGTTGCCTCATATGAAGCATTAGTTTGATCTACTGAATCAATAACGCATCTCTTAACTGGATTAACACTACTATTACAATCAGTTTTTTCTAAGTTTATGTCACTAATCGAACCATCCACATTATTATTAGTATCAAAATCATTACATGTACCAGGAACCGAAACACTAGCATTACAATTTGGACATTTTTCTTCATATTCATCACACGCTGGATCATCAGGATCTTCTTCACATGTTTCTTTTAATGTAGGACAATAACATTCATCTAAATATTCACTTTCACTACATTCTTCTCCACCTTTATTAGGTTCTTTTTCTTTACAATAATATTTATTTTCATCATTTTCTTCAGGTGTTTCACATATATGTAAACATTCTTTATGATATTTATCTTCATTACATACTTCACCATCCTGGCAATAATAAGTTGGTTTACCAGTATTATCATAATCGATATCACAAGAAGAATTTGCATTTTCACATTTATCTGGGCATTTTAATTCTATTACCCTTGGATCATCTTTTTTAATAATTTGTGAAGTGGTTACATCGTCTACAGTTTCATAATAAATATAATCTCCAGTAAATTTTCCGTCTTTTTCTTCACATAAACATTGATCAGATTCATAATTGACAGGAATTTCAGTTTGAATAATATATGAATTATTAAAATCTTTAACCAATAACATTTTTTGATGATATGATTGACCAATACTTGGTGTCAATAACATTAAATATGCAGCTGGATTTCTTTGATCAACATAAGCAGTAGTTACTTTTAATCCATATTTTTGATTTTTTGTTTTACTTGATTCACCATTTGATGTATCTATTTCAACAACATAACGACCTCTATTATCAGATACTTTCTTTTTTGATAAAACGTTACAAGTAAAGCCATACTCACATGTTATATCAAATTTTTTCCATTTTACACTTTCTGGTGCTTTACCAACTTTAGGAGTTACGTCAAATTTCAAAGTAACAATATTTCCTTCAACTTTGCTGTTAACTAAAATGAAATCCCATTCATCAGTCCATATTGTACCATCATTAACCAAATCTTCATAAGTTGCAGTTTTATTTTGTATTTTATTTCCATATTTTACAGCATTTGTTGAAATTCTTTGCGCAGCTCTAACATATCTATTATTTTGATTCCAATAAGAAGAATTTTTACGATTATCTTTAGTACTTGTATAAACATATGGATAATTTAATGACGTTACCCCACCAGTATCAAGTTTACCGTAATAATACTCTAACCATCTAAAAGTCAAAATACCTACAACTCTACTTTCAGTTGTTGGATTAGCTTTAATTATACCTTCATTTACCATTTGTTGATATGCAACTGTAGCTGCAACATCAAAAGCTTGATTTGAGCCTTTCTTTTGAGGTGTAATAGTCCTTTCACATATATGAGTTCCATTATTTCTATATGCATTTTTACCAGGAGACATACAGAATGTTTGACCATAAGCATTTCTTGTAGTTTTAGATGTAAAAACATCATAAAAGTTTATTCCTCTTCCAGTTTCATTATTGCTACCCACATATCTCAAATAAAATGTTCCAACGGGACACTTATTGCCTGAACCATTACTAGCCTTAGTAACATTAAAATAAACATCAGCAGCACTAGCATTAATGCTAAGTACTGTAAATAATATTAAAGCAAACAATATTTTTTTCATTTTTTTCATTTTAATTACCCCCTAATTTGTTTAATGTCATCGTTTCTTTGCTTTTTTTTGACAATTAATATTGTAATTGCAACAATAATTATAATTACAATGATAATTCCAACAGTAAATAACACAAAACTTTGACTATTATTTTCATTTAATTCCAAATCATTGTTTTTATCATCATTATTTACGTTATTATTTAAATCTAACTCATCTTCATTAATAGGAGTTGTAATATATCTTTGACAATAATATGAATCATTATTATTACACACAGTTTGATCAGCTAGACTATTATACATTGGAGTTGTAACATTAATCGTTCTTAATTCTTGATTACCACATTCTGAAACATCTGAATAAATTGTTAAAGTATAATTTCTTATAGTGCTTAAATCCGGAACTTCGTAAGTAAAAGAACCATTTTTTAAATCTTGAAAATGATATTCTTTGTTAATACCATCATCATTATTATAAAAAACAACATAAACTTTATCTGATACATTATTAACATTTATGATTGCCTTATCAATTAAACCATATTCTCCAAGTTCAGATAATTCAACATCTTCAGGCGCAATTTCAGGATGTATATTTCCATATGTATCAACCACTGAAGTTTCCAATGTATAATTCATTGTAACATTAGACGAAGCTGCATTAATTTCAAGTTGTGACTTATTATCACATTCTGCATTAACTTTGTCAAGAGAAAAAATCAAACTCAAAACAATAAATACATACATTTTAGCCTTTTTCATTTTTCACCAACCCATTCGCAACTCTATTGTATCAAAAATGATTTGTATTTTCAATATCAAATCCTATATCCTAAAAATAAAATTGAAAGTTCCCGTATTTTTAAATATGGGAAGTAAGCTATTCAAAAATCGAAAATTAAAGTCTACAAAAAATAGAACAATAATATAAATATTAATATACTAATTTTTAAAATACTCTTAAAAATCAATTTATTCATTTTAATTGCTCACATTATTAGCAATTATTTAAATTATGTTCTTTAACGGTTTAAAAAAATTTATCAAAAAAAATGCTCTTTTTAGTTGAAATAATAAACCTTTTTTGATATTATTGGATTATGCAGGTGTGGTTCAGTGGCTAGAATGCGACCTTGCCAAGGTTGAGACGGGAGTTCGATTCTCCTCACTTGCTCCAATGACGAATCTGTTCGAACTTTTCGGACATTGATATATAGAAATCAATCGAAAGATTGATTTTTTTGTGTTCTAACCCACGTTAATAGCTTGGAAGACATACAAAGAAATCATCCTAAAGGAAGGATGGTGTTTATGATTAAGATACTTAAGCAGGAAATACCCTTTGAAAAGTCTTTAAAACAAAGATTAGAATTTATTTGTGAGTTTTGTAAGACGACTCCTACTTTTATTAACGGCAGTATTAGAAAAATTGATAAATCTAATCTTAATTATGTAGAACCTCATAGAATTATTATCAAAGGTATAACATTTCTTGCATTTAATTATTCTACTGTTATTTATATTAAAAATTTGAAAAATAAAATTGAGTTATCAGATTTAGAAGAATATATCAATAAAATCAAGTAATACACCACTTCCTAGACAATGGACTTTTTACGACAAATGTTGTATAATTAATATAGATGGTAACCTAGTTACCAAGAGTCTTACAATGTAGTTTAGAGAAGTGAAAGTATTATTTTATAGTAGTACCTTTACTTCTCTTTTTTGAATTTAAAATAAGAAAAGGAGATGATTTTAGTTGGAAGAAGAAAAAAGAATTTGTGGTTTGTATTTAAGAGTTAGTACGGAAGATCAGGCAAGACAGGGTTTTAGTCTACCTGAGCAAAGAAAAAGATTAATTGAATTTTGTAAGTTTAACAATTTTGAAATTTATGATTTTTATGAAGATTCGGGCATAAGTGCTAAAAAAGGAAATAAAAGACCTGCATTTGAAAGATTAAAACAAGCAATAATTGATAAAAAAATTAATACTGTTATTACTTTGAAAATTGATAGACTTTCAAGAAGTGTTTATGATTGGGAAAATATTATGGACTTTTTTGAAGAACATGATGCTCATATTATCTGTTCGAATGAAGATATTAATACAACAACTGCTAATGGGAAATTTTATACTCGTATGATGGTTAATATGGCTCAGAATGAAATAGAAAGAACAAGCGAAAGAACAAAATTTGGTTTAGTGGGAGCAATTAAACAAGGTCATATTCCTCATAGAGCTTGTTTAGGTTATAAACACGAAAATAAAAAATTAGTAATAGATCATACAACTTGTGATGTAGTTATTAGAATATTTAATATGTATCATGAAGGAGCAAGTTATCAAACAATCAGTAATATCTTCAATAAAGAAAAAGTTTTAGGTAAAACAAATTGGTGTGATTCAACAATTTATAATATTTTGCAAAATGAAGTTTATAAAGGAGATTTTGTTCATGGTAAAAGAACAAAACATCCTGAATATTACAAAGATGTTGTTGAACCACTTGTATCAAAAGAATTATGGGAAGAATGCCAACAACAAAAGAAAAATAATAGTCGTTCTTATAAAAGAAATTTGACTTATATCTATTTACAAAAATTAAAGTGTCCTAAATGTAATCATATTCTAGGTGGAAAAGCAACAAAAAAGAAAAATGGTAATGTTTATTACTATTATTATTGTAATGAATGCAAATGCTCTATTAAGGAAGAAATCGTTGATAATTTTATGAAAGACTTTATCAACGAAATTGTTGAATATGATTCTGTGGTTAATCAATTTTTCTTACCTATGATGAAACAAAAGATAGAAAATCCGAGAGATGATTTAACAAATGAAATTAAAGACCAAAATGATAAATTGGAAAGAATTAAAAAAGCATATATCAATGGTGTTTTTAAATTAGAAGAATATGAAAAAGAAAGAAAAATTGTAGAAAG
>CANQIN010000002.1 GCA_947623995.1 uncultured Bacilli bacterium
AAATTGCCTCTTAACCCTACAAGGGTTTTACGTGCTGAAGCACGTGGCCTGAACCGTCTTTTCGAAACGGTCAAAAAGTCTACTTTACCTACTGGAAAGGAAAAATCTTTTTTATTGATATGAACGCCAAGTAAACTTCCTGCTCCAATAATATAATATTCTGGTGCTTCTTCACAAAAATATTTTAAAGAAGTTAATGCTCTAGTATTTTTTGTATCTCATCAAAAAATATTAAAGTTGTATCTTTATCAATTTTTTTGTTAAAAATTATTTCTAAATTATTAATTATGTATTTTGGAGATATATTTTCATTAATTATTTTATCCACAATATTATTAGTTTCAAAATTAACATAAATAATATCTTTAAATTGTTCTTCAGCAAACTTTTTTACTAAATAAGTTTTTCCTACTTGTCTTGCTCCATAGAGTAATAAAGGTTTTCTGTTTTTCTTATTTTTCCAAGATATTAAATCATTCATAGCCTTTCTTTGCATAATATCACCTAGCAATAATATACTCTATAACTCAAAAAGAATAAATATATTTATGATTTTTTCTTGGGTTATTTTGCTTTTGACATTAAAAATAGAACAAAATTATTTAACTAATTCGCTTATTAGGACTGGTTTAAAATTTAAAACATCACAGCTAACATTTATATGTTTATTCTTATCGTATAAATTATTATCATATATATCTTCAATTTTTCTTTCATGAATATGACCATGAATGTTAAGATAATTTTTTAGCATACTATCAGGTAAAGGGCGATGAGATAATATAACTTTATATTCATCTAAAATAATAGGAGCATTTTTTAAAACTTTAATTTCACATTCTTCATATGATTTTGTAGTTAAATGATCATGATTACCTTTAATTAAATATATCTTACCATTTAACTTTGAAACAATATTAGCTAAATCTTTTTTTGAACCTAATAAAAAATCTCCTAAATGATACACAATATCATCTTTTCTAACTATCATATTCCAATTATCAATAATTTTTTTATTCATTTCTATAACATCTTTAAAAGGTCTATTACAATATTTAATAATATTACTATGATTAAAATGCGTATCAGATATAATATATGTTTTCATTATAACTACCTCTAATATCATTTTAACAAACATTATAATAAACGTCAAATATTCTAATATCTGATCAAAAAAAATTTTATCTTCTAAAATGATACTTATCTTTTAATTCTTCAAGTATTTCATATACAACTGGACATACTTTACTGTTATTAACAACGGTAATTAAACTATACAATCTTTCTTCTTTATTTGTATAAGGATATTCTTGACAAGATTTAGGTAAACAATTTTCAATCTTACAGGTTTTATCATCTAAAAAAGGACAAGGATTGGCAATATATTCACCATATTCTTCTTGTAAATATTTTTCTTTTAACTTTTCTTTATCATAATTATAAGTTTCACATATTTTATCTAATTCACTTTCATTCATTGAAATACCAATTTTCTTACAGCAATTACGGCATTTACTACAATCATATATTTTAAAATATTTCTCATGTAATTTTTTAAAATCTTCATCTAATTGTTTTTCATCAGCATGACATTTTAAATAACTACGAAACTTATAATTTTCATCAAGTTTATTATCTAATTCTTTTAAATTAACCATTTTAATCACCACTTTTATATATTTTAACACATTAATAAATAAAAAAATATAATTGCTTTTAAATTTTAAGAGTAATATAATTTTAATAAGATAAATTTATTTTAAATTTAATTATTCATAAAATATATAGGAGGCTATGATATTATGGAATTTATTAAAAAATATAAATTTATATTAATTTGTTTATTAGTGGTTATTCTAGGCTGTTTGATTTATTTCATTTTAATTAGAAAACCAGTTACAAATGAAACAAGTAATGGCTTAAATTTTAGAATCATCAACAATAATACAGATGAGGATAAAGGTAAATCTTATTTTCTATATTCTGATCAAAATTATAGTTATTATTTAAAAGATAATAATCCTGATAAATTATTTATTTTGATAAGTAGTAATGGTATTCTTGAAGATGAAATGTATAAAATTTCTTTAGAAATGTTTAAAAATAATGAAAAAGAATTTAATATTAATGGTAGTGATTTAAGAATTAATAATGTTAAATATTGTCTTTATAAATGGGAAATTACTATTGATGAATTTAATGAAAAAATGGCAGTTGAAAAAGTTCCATTAAATAATATAGCTTTTAAAGTTACCGATTATAATGAAAAAGAAAATAGTAAAAGAACTTTATATTATACTGACGAGAATAATGTAAAAATATATAATGAAAATTTAGATAAAGTTGAAGTTAATAACATGGATTTAGCAAAATTCTTAAAAGATAATAATTTGCCATCAGATTATGTTTATAATATTTTTAAAGAAGAAGAAAGTAATATCAATAATCCCGTTTATTTAATAGGAGATTCTACTAAACCAACAATGATTAAAGCTACTCAATATAAAAATTTAAAAGTTTCATGTTACTATGAAAATAATGAAATATTCTATGTTCTTTCTTATGAAGAAGAAAGAGCATTAGAATAAAGAGGCCCAAAAAAGCCCCTTTTTATTTAACTAAAATTTCACTTATTAAATCACTTATTTCAGTAGGATTTTCAATTGGTAATCCTTCAATTAATCTAGCCTCAGCATATAATACTTTACTATATTTTTTTAATTCTTCTTGATCATTTTTATATAATTCTTCAAGTTTTTTAACAATTGGATGTTGATAATTAATCTCTAATACTTTTTCAGCATTAATGTTATTATTAGTAGGCATACTATTCATAACTTTTTCCATTTCAACCGAAATATTACCAACAGTTGATAAGCATACAGGATGATTAGTTAAGCGACTAGTAAATTTAACTTCTTTAACATCAATTGCTTCCTTCATTAAGTTTAAGACATCTTGATCTTTTTCATTTAAGGTTTTAAGTTCTTCTTTTTCTTCTTCAGTTTCATTTAGAATATTATCAGAACAAACATTTTTAAATTCTTTATCTTGATATTTATTAATAGCTTTTAAAGTAAATTCATCTAAATAAGTTGTACATAATAAGATATCTTTATCCTTAGCTATTAAATTTTCTACTTGCGGTAATGATTTAATTTGATCGACACTACTACCACAAGCATAATAAATATCTTTTTCGTCTTGATTATTTTGAAGATATTCATCTAAAGTAACCATTTTATCTTCTTTAGAAGAATAAAACATTAATAAATCTTGTAGTTTTTCTTTATCCATTCCAAAATTATCATAAATACCGGCTTTAATTTGTAAACCAAAAGCTTCCCAAAATTTTAAATAATCTTCACGATTGTTTTTTTGCATACTTAATAATTCACTTTTTATGTGTTTTTCAATATTACTAGCAATTGTTTTTAAAACTCGATTTTGTTGTAACATTTCTCGTGAAATATTAAGAGATAAATCAGAAGAATCAACAACACCTTTAACAAAGCTAAAGTAATCTGGTAATAAATCACCACACTTTTCCATAATTAAGACCCCATTAGAATATAGTTGCAAACCTTTTTCATATTCTTTAGAATAATAATCATAACTAGCATGAGAAGGAATATATAACAATGATGCATATTCTAATAAACCTTCAGCTTTAATATGTAAATGACTTAACGGTTTTTCATAATCAAAAAATTTATCTGAATAGAAGGTATTATACTCTTCTTCACTAACTTCTTTTTTATTACGACGCCACAAAGGGATAAGAGAATTAATTGTTTCTAACTTTTTATCTTCTTCCATTTTAATTGGATATGTAATATAATCAGAATATTTTTTAATTAAACTTCTAATTTCAAAATCTTCTAAATAACGATTATATTCTTCTTCATCTTTAATTGTTAAAATTATATCGGTTCCATAACTTTCTTTGTTAGCTTTTTTAATCTCATAGCCATCTATTCCACTAGATACCCAAGAGTATGCTTCATTGCTTCCATAAGCTTTAGAAATTACTGCTACTTTAGAGGCAACCATAAAGGCTGAGTAAAAACCAACCCCAAATTGTCCAATAATATCAATATTTTCTTTTTTCTTATTTTCATTTTTAAAATCAAATGAACCACTTTTAGCAATCGTTCCTAAATTTTTTTCTAATTCTTCTTTAGTCATTCCAATACCATTATCAGAAACAATTAATGTACGTTCTTCTTTATTTACTTTAACGATAATTGCAAAGTCTTTTTTATTAACTTTCATTTTCTTATTAGTTAAAGACTCATAATGAAGTTTATCAATAGCATCAGATGCATTAGAAATAATTTCTCTTAAAAATATTTCTTTATTCGTATAAATAGAATTAATCATTAATTCCATCAATCTTTTAGATTCAGCTTTAAATTCTTTCATATCATCATTCTCCTTTTAGCACTCAATCTAATTAACTGCCAATTAAAATTATAGACTTCTAATCATCAAAAGTCAATAAAAAAAGCAGATAATTTTTTATCTACTTATTTAATTTTTTTAAAGAATTTTTAATTCCAAAGACTAATACAATTAAACTTATAACAGCCATCATAACATAAGTCATAATATTATCAACAGTTTGAGGATTTGAAACATTATTATCTACTTCTTCATTTTCAACAACTACATCACTTAATATTACTTCTAAATTAATATCTTCATTTAATTTAGTATCTAATGTTATTTCTTCTTCATTTTTAATATTTTTAAAGCCTTTAAATTCTTTAGTTTCATCATGTTCCATTAATTTTTCTAATCTTTGTTTATCTTCATCATTTAAATCACTTAAAGATTGTCCTTCTTCTAATTTAAATTCTTCATCACCAATTGTTACAATAATATAATGTTTAATACTTAAATTTTTATTTTCATTAAGAACAGTATCTAAAAGAATTGTATTACCATCTTCATCAACAAATCTTACAAATCTTTCTTCTTTCATAATTTTTTCAATTAATGAAAGTTCTTCACTACTTAAATCACTTAATTTAGAATTTTCATCTAAAACAAATTCATGTTCATTTAATTTAACAATAATTTTATAATTAGCTTTAACCACTATATCATCATTAACAATCATATCATAATCTAAATCTTCAACAACTTTATTATCTACTACAAATTCTTTAAATTGTTTATTGGTTGCTTCTTTTAATTTATTTAGAGCATTAACTATATCTTTATCATCACTTAATTTTTTACCTTCTTCTAATTTAAAACTTTCATCTCCAACAGTAACACTATTTTTATATAATGCTTTAATTGTTAATGGTTCATTAATATTAGTATTTACTTCAACAGTATTACCATCTAAATCAACAAATCTTGAGAATTCTTTTCTATTTTTCTTTAAAGCTTCTAAAGCATTCTTAATACTTTCATTACTTTCTAAAGATTTACCCTCAATTAAATCATACACTTTATCATTTATTGTTACTTCTAAAGTAAAGATACTTTTTAAATCTACATTTTCATTTAAAACCGTAGTTTCTAAAACAGTATTACCATCTAAATCTTCAAATTTTAAGAATTTACGATCCTCTTTAATTTTAAAATTAGATAAATTAGCAAGATCACTTAAACTTTGTCCCTCATCAAGTAATTGTTCTATACCATCAATGCTAATTCTTATTGAATAATTAGCTTTAATGTTCATATCATCATTTACAACAGTTTCAAAATCAATTTCATTATTAATTACACCATCTACAACATATTCTTTAAATACTTTATTTGAAACATTTTTTAATTCATTTAAAGCATCAACAATATCTTTTTCATCATTTAATTTCTTACCTTCTTCGATTTGATATTCTTCATCTTCTACCATAACAGTTTTAAAGTATAAAGCTTTAATGGTTATATTATCTGTTATAGGAGTAGCAGTTGTTATTGTATTACCATCTAAATCAACAAATCTTGAAAAATCACCATTATACATTAAATCATCTAAAGCTTGATATAATTCTAAATTTTGGGTAGCATCATTGCCTTCTGCTAAATCAAATTTATCACCAGTATTTTCAATTGTTACAGTAACTCCAAAGATAGCTTTAAGATTTATATGTTCTTTTAAAGGACTATCTTCACTAACAACATTACCATCTTCATCTTCAAATCTCAAAAATTTACGACCATCTTTAGTTTTAAAATTAGATAAATCTTCAATATCACTTAAAAATTGTCCTTCATCTAAAGTTTTATTTTCACCATTAATAGTAACATTAATAGTATATTTAGGAGTTAATACAGCATTTTCACTAAACTCAGTATCGATATAATACTTATTACCACTAGCTTCAAAATAACTAAAATCTTTATTACCAGGATTTATAATACTATTTAATCTTATTTTATCTTCATCAGTATCTTCTCTTAATAATATTTCATTTAATCTGTGATTTAAATCATCAAAGAAGAATACTTCTTCACCAATTTGAATACTCATTCCATATTTAGGTGAAAGAGTCATATTTTCATGTAATTCCATATCAACTGGAATACCAATTCCATTCTCATCAATTAAATCAGCAAAATGTCTAGTTCCATCATTTTTATATTCATCAATAATAGCCATAATATCTGCACTAGAACTTAAACTATTTCCTTCATCTAAAGTAAATTCTCCTTTATCAGTAATAGTAATGGTAATTGTATAAGTAGCTACAATACTAATATCTTCACTAGCAACATAATCATCTAATGAATCATATTCAACACTATTTATTACATATTTTTTAAAATTCTTTTTAACAACATCTTTTAAAGCATCTAAAGCACTTTTAAGTTCAGTATCTTCACTTAACATTTTTCCTTCTTCAATTTTATAAATATTCTCACCAATTTCAACATTAATATTATAAAGGGCACTTATAGTTAAATTTTTAGTTATAACTTCATTAGTATTTACAGTATTTTTATCAACATCAACAAATCTAGAAAAATCTTTTTCACTATCTTTTAAAGTTTCTAAAGCATTCATTATTTCTTCAGAATCTTCTAATTTTTTGCCCTCTTCTAAATCATAAATTTTACTATCAATTGTAATTTCATAAGCAAATATAGCAGTTAATTGAATATTTTCATGTAAAGGATCTCTTTCATTTATAGTTTCTCCATTTGCATCTTCAAATCTCATAAATTTAAGACCAGCTTTAGTTTTATATGTTGATAATGTATCAATATTACTTAAAGATTGTCCTTCATCTAAAGTAATATCTTCAACATCATTAATTTTAACATTAATCGTAAATTTAGGAGTTAATACAGCATTTTCATCAAAAACAGTTTCCATATCAACTGTATCTCCATTAGCATCTTCAAAATGCTTAAATGTTTTATTATCAGCTTTTTTATAATTTTCTAATTTGACTTTATCTTCATTAGTTAAATCACCTAATTTATGACCTTGTTCTTCAAAGAAGAAAACATCATCACCTATTTCGACACTTATACCATATTTAGGTTTAAGAGTCATATTTTGATGTAATTCTTCAGTTAATGGAACACCAACTCCACCTTCATCAACTAAACCAGCATAATGTTTTGTTTTATCATTATCGTATCCTTCAACAATTTCTAAAATTCGAGAATTAGAATTTAAAGTTTTTCCTTCATCAAAAGTAAATGTTTCTTCACCAATCTTAATTTCAACTTGATATTTAGCAGTTATAGTTACATCTTTATTAAAGATATAATCATCATCAATTTCTTCATCATCTTGGTCTTTAAAACCTACAAATTTTTTAGTATCAACACTTTCTAAAGCACTTATTTTATCTTTTACAGCTTCAGTTGCTTTAAAATCTTTAAATTTAGTATTTTCTTCTACTTCAAAATTTCCTTCTACGCCATCTATTGTAACATTATAAAGTTTTACATAATTAGAATAAATATCCATATTCTTAGTTAATTCAGTTTCAACATTAAATTCTTTCTTTTCATTAGTATCATCATCAATAAATTGATATCCTTTTAATCTATATCCTTCTTTTTCACTTGGTAATTCTTTTTGATTTATTTTAGCATTTTTATCATATGCTTTAACTGTTAAATTACCTTCATTATCATAAATTCCTACAACAACATAATCAGCATCTACATTATATTTATAAGGAACTGTTATTAATGATTCTTTATTATTTTTAGATAAAATAATATCTACGCCATTTTCAATATAAATAACATTACTATTATCAGCTGTATTACTTTTGCCAAAATTAAAGATTGCACTACCAGGAGCATTATTTTCATCAACAATTTTAGAATTTCCTGTAATATTTAATTTAATATTTGAACAAGGGGTCTCGCCATCTAAAGAGAATATATATTCAGCATTAGGACTTTTCGAATCATTACCTGTAACTATTGTATTATTAAGATTAATAGTTAAACCTTTTTCATTTTCAATAGATATTGCTTCTTCATTTTCATGAAGAGAAGAACGCGCACTAATGTTAGAATCATTAACATTGATAGTGTTATTTTCACCATTTAGAATATCAAAAGCTTTTTGTCCACTTATGTAACTATTATTATAAATATTAATTTCTACATCAGAAGCAGCAAGTCTAATACCATCATATAATATTGAAAACATCGAATTATTAATGTCAATTTTAGAACCATTAGCACCATCAATATTTAAAACAGTTTGATAAACACCTTTATTTAAATTATCGCCGCGACCAATTGTCAGAAATGTAACTTTTTCTAAAGTAAGATTTACTTTTTTATTAACTTTAACATAATTCCAATTAAGATTCTTAGTTATTGGAACAGCTCTAATATTTTTAATTACAACATTATTTGGAGTATCATCTTCATCATCAATAATAATTTCACTATTAATTGTAGACCCTTCACCTTCAATAGTAAGATCTTTATTTATGATAATTTGAGTTCCTTCATTACCATAAGTTCCACCAGTTAATCTTAAAGTATCACCAACATCAGCATTTTCGATTGCAGTTTTTAATGTTGTTGCCCCAGCATTAACTTTGGTAGTTTTAGCAAAAACACTAGGCATACCACACATCATACCTACACTAACAACACTAATAAATTTAACAAGATTTTTTTTCATTTTCCCAACTCACTTTCAGTACCATAATTTTATCATTTAAAGAAAAGTTAGTCAAACAATATCATAACAATTCCATGTCAAGTAAATTGGTAATTTATTACATAAAAATGATTAGGATTATTATAATTTTAATTTTGAATTAATATAAACGGATTATCAATACTTCCATATTCTAGTTCTGGATTAGGATTCGAACTTATTTTTACAGATGATTTTAAATAAACAACTGGTCTAATTTCATAAGCATTAAAAGCATTATACTGTGAAAAAAGCCCATCTCTTGCAAAACCCATAACTAAACCACCAGAATTTGCAGCTACATTTGGAGTAATACTCCATTCATATTTATTCAATAATATCCATATATTATCATTACATCCATTTTTATCATATAAATACATTTCACTATTCAAACAATTATTTCTAATATTTCCACCACTTGCATAACCATAATCTGATGGATACATTAAGCCAATTTTTCCAACCCACTCTGTAGTTCTATTAGTTGTATCATTACACAAATTACTATTTCCAGATTTAACACAAAAATCTTTCCCATTATTTTTACTTCTTTCATAATCATACAAATAATATGGAAAAGTTATACTAGAAGTCCACTCTAAAGGTATTGTACCAGTATTCCATTTAATATTTGCTATCATACCTCTTACACTATTATCAATACCAACATTATCCCAAACAGGACATTCTTTAACATTATTATTAATGCCACTATAACATATTCCCCCACGATTTTCTTTATATAAATAATCATTATTCAACACTTTTTGAATATCAGATTCACTCCATTCATTAACACCTTTACCATTATTTATATCAGGTGCACTACTATCCCAACTATAATTACCCAAACTATCATTTTTAACAATTTTTAAATAACTTCCCATATTTTCAACTTTACTATCATCTTCACTTACTTCAATAATATTATTCATAATACCTAAAACTCTCCATAATTCATTATTAAATTTAATATAATTATTAGGACCTACACCTATATATCTTAAATTATTATCTTTAGTACCTAATTTTTCTCCTAACACTTCTTTACCATCATAAGCTAAATTTACCTTATCAGTTTCACTTAATTTAGATATATAACAAAGTATACTATCACTACCATATTTATCACATAATTCTATTGATTCTTTTTTTCTGAAATATAAACTACATTTTGTTTTACTTTTACTTAAATTCTTTACTAATGGTGCCCATTCTTCTTCATGCCAAATGATAGTTGCTCCATTGTCACATTCTCCCCTACTAAATATTAAATCTTCAGAATTATCTTTCAAGGGCATTGCATTTAATTTCTCTTTTCCATTATAAAAAGCAAAATATACATCATTATTATTAAAATTAAAATTTGTCTTAAAAAGTAAAAAAGAAACTCCTAACAATATAATAATACTTGCACCTATTACTATTAATTTTCTACTATTTATATTTTTACTTAAAAAATTTTTCAACTTCATAAAATCACCTATTCTATGAAGTAATTATAACTCTTAAACCCCCCCCCCTGTGTCAACTATTTTCTTGCATTTTTTTATTATTTTTGCTATGATGTATATAGATGAAGGAAACTTCATACAATAAAAAAGAGATATATCTTGAATCGTTCAGATGTAATCCCAAAGTTTTGGTTATGCATCCGAAATCAACATATGTTGAAATCAGATGCTTTTGTTTTTTATCTTGCGATTAGTAACTTGATTACTATAATCAACAAGATAATTATAATTAACAAAAAGATTATTATGCTATTATATAAAGCAAATTCTCTTTTAGACATGTAATCACCGCCTTGCATTTTTAATAGTTAAAAATAAAAGGGGAAAACATCTGATCAACTCTCAATGTATCCAATATAATTGTAACAAACTTTATTTTATAAAACAATATTTATGACATTTTGCCACACTTATAAATTTAATTTTTTAAATAGAAATATCTGATAATAAATGTTGTTTCATTACCTTTAGAATCTACCATAATAGTTCCTTTACTTTTTAGGTTTATTAGATAAATTAAAAATCTAGTATGTTTTTTTATTTACACACCAGATCCAGATTATACACTATCAACTTAATACTACCGTGCAATGAACGGTGTTCCTTTTTCACCATTTCCATCTATAATTTTTGTAGAAGATTTTAGATATACAACAGGCAAAATATCACCATAATCACCTTCTCCAGCTGAGCAGCTACCGATACCAAAATCCATACTCACACAAAACACAGTATTACCATAATCTGCTGCTGGAGTAATTGTAAATGCATCATAGCCTAGCATTAACCAATCATTTGTGTTACAACTATCACTAACATATGAAACCATACTTTTTCCTAAACATATTTCTCTTACTTCTCTTCCTACAGCATATCCGTAGTCACTAGGATAAATTAAGCCTATATATCCATCCCATGTTGTTGTTCTTTCTACTTCATCATTACAATATCTATTATTACTCTCACATTGTTCCTTACCATTATGAGTACTTCTTTCTCCCTCATACATATATTTTGCTGATATTTTGCTACTATAATATTTTTCACCTATCGTTCCCGTATTCCATCTTACTTTAGCTATCTTTTTCTTTGCTTCTTCACTTATTCCACTACTTGTAAAATCACATGGCTTATAACTACTGTTATTTTTATAACAATATCCATTTTCCCTATTCCAATACAAACTTCTTCCTATTTCTGGGATTCCACTATATATATCTTGAGGATTTAATAATTTCATTATATCTGCTTGACTCCATTCATTTACTCCCTGACCATAATTTATTTCTGATTCACTAATATCCCAACTAAAATAACCTATACTTCCTGTTCTTATTATTTTTAATAAGCTTTCTTGTTGTCCGCCATTATCTAAATTAGTTATATTATTCATGACTCCTATTATTCGCCATAATATTGGATTACCATCACCATCACTATCTCCTATATCTATATAATTATTTACATCTGCATCTGCTCCTACATATCTTAGATTTGCATCATTTGTATCATCAACCCATAAATTTGTTGTATCTGTTTTAGCTAAATCAATAATATAATCAGCAGCATTTGGCTCATATTCTTTAAAATATAAGCTACATTTGGTTTTACTTTTACTTAAGTTCTTTACTATTGGTCCCCATGTTTCACTATCCCATATTATACTGGCTCCATTATCACATTCACCATGGTCAAATACTAAATTTTCTTCATTACCTTTCTGAGGCATTTCATCTAATTCTTCATCACCTTTATAAAACGCAAAATAAATATCACTGTTACCAAAATAATCTACTTTTCCCTTCATCATTGGAAACTCTGCACTTTCTGTAAAAGATGCGAATGTTTTGTATAGAATTAATGATACACTTATTAAGACTATTACACTTATAGTTATTAGTATTGTTCTTCTTCTTTTTTCATTTTTATCAACATACTTTTCTAGCTTCATTTTATCACTCTATTCTTAGAGTAATTATAACCCTTAACCCCCCCCCCTATGTCAACTATTTTCTTGCATTTTTTTATTATTTTTGCTATGATGTATACAGATGAAGGAAACTTCATATAATAAAAAAGAGATATATCTAATTATTCGTGTAATTGGATACTCTCCAAAAAAGTTTTTGTTTTTTTTGAAAAAGCCCTTTTAACACAAATGAGTGAAAAGGTGCTTTTTCTTTTTATTCAGTTTATTTAAAAATTAATAAAAACATTAGCATAAATACTAATAGAAATATTAATGTGAATAAAAATTTGATTATATGATAAAAGATGTGTTCTCTTTTATTCATAAACATCCTCCTTTCCATAATAATTTAATTATATATGGTGGAGAGCACCTAACACTTAATTAGATATATCATTATAATTATAGCAAACTTTATTTTATAAAACAATATTTATGCATTTTACCACATTTATAAATTTATTTTTTAATAAAAATATCTGATAATAAACGTTGTTTCATTATCTTTAGAATCTACCATAATAGTTCCATTGCTTTTTAATATAATAGCTTTTGCTAAAGAAAGCCCTATTCCTATACTTTCTTTTAAAGAAGAATCATAATGATAAAATCTTTCAAATAAATGTTTTTTATCTTCACTACTTAAAACTTTTCCATAATTAGTTATCTTAACTTCACTATAAAGATTATTTTCTTCTAAATTAATTAATACTTCACTTTTCTTTTTAGAATGTTCAATAGCATTTTTTAAAATATTAGTAATTGCTTCTACATTCCAATCTTTATCACAATTAATAGTTGTTTTATTTTTTCCTTTTACAATAATTTTAATATCTTTTAAATCACATAAAGAAGAAACATTTAAAATTGCTTTATTAATAATGGTAATTAAATTATGAGGTTCACTTTTAAATTCAATCATATTAACTTCTAATTTTGATAATTTTAATAAATTAGTTATTAAAAATTTCATATTATTTATTTCTCTTTTAATACTTCTTAAAGCTTCTTCTTTTTTAATATCAAGATTTTCTTCATCAAGTATATTATCAACAGTAATTAATATGGCTGTTAAAGGAGTTTTTAATTGATGAGTTATATTTTCTAATGATTCTTTTAATTCTAATTTATCTTTTTTAGAATTAATAGCTGTTTCTTTTAACATAACGGTTGTCTTATAAATTTCATCTCTTAATTTAGATAATTCATCTTCACTCATACTTTCTAATTTTAAAGAATAATTCTGATTATTAAGTTCTTTTAAATAATTAGTTATTTCATTTAATTCTTTATTTCTTTTTCTAAAATATAATCTAAATAAATATATAATAATTAATAAACTTAAAAAGATAAAAGCAAAATTTAAATAATTAAAATAATTTTTTAAAGAATTATTTTTTAAAATTACTGATTCTTCATTAATATCAATACTATACTTTTTTAAAAATTCTTCATTAAAATTATTAGAATTTAAGATGTTAATAAGTTCATTATCTTCAATATGATATTTTTCTTTTACATTATTTATAATACTAACAATTGCTAAATTATAATTTTTAGTTAAGCTTTTATTTTCTAATGATATTAAAACAACTAAAGTAACACTTAGAGTAAGACTAACAATTAAACTTAAAAGATAATATTTTTTTAATTTAAGATTATTCTTCATCTATCCGATACCCTATTCCTTTCAATGTATTAACAATATCACTATCTAATTTTTTCTTTAAACGATTAAAATAAACCGTTACAGTATGATCATCAACATCATTGCCAGTTAAATTCCAGATTGTATCAAGTATCATACTCCTTGATACAACATGATTAAGATTTAAAAATAAAAGATTTAAGAGTTGAAGCTCTAAGGGTGTTAAAGAAAGGGGAATATTATTTTTATAAACAATCATTTTATCAAAATCATAAGTAATATCTTTTACTTTAATAATATTCTTATTTATTTTTAAAATTTTATTGATACGCGCAATTAATTCTTTGATACTAAAAGGTTTAGTAAGATAATCATCAGCTCCCATATTAAGACCATTTACAATATCTTCTTCAGAATCAAAAGCTGTTAAAATAATAGTCGGAATATTAATCTTTTTAATAACATTTTTAAAGAAATCAAAACCATTACCATCAGGCAAAGAAATATCTAAAATTATTAAATTAGGTTTAGTAGATTCTAGATATTTCCTTGCTAAAGATAAAGATGTTTTAACAATAAGTTCATAACCATTTTTTTCTAATGATTCTTTAAGAGACTTTCCAATATTGATATTATCTTCAATTAATAATATTTTCATCACTCATCACTCCTTTAGTATACTAAAAAAGTTAAATATTTTCATTACGAATTGTTTCAATTATATTTTGTTTCTTTATTTTATTTAAAGAATAGTTCATAATTAAATTAATAATTAAGAAAACTACTACAAAACAGATAATTATACTTAAATAAGGAATAGGAAATTTAGCCCCTTCACTACTTAATAATTTATGAATTATAAATGATAAGATAAGACCAATAGGAACACCAAATAATAAGGCTTTTACCCCAATAAAAATACTTTCTAATCTAATCATTTTTTGAAATTCTTTACTAGTCATACCAATTGATTTTAAAATCGCAAATTCTGGTTTTCGTAAATTCATATTAGTAGTAATTGTATTAAAAATATTAGTTATTCCAATTAATGATATAACAATTATAAAGCCATATAAGAAAATAGCAATTAATGTATATAAGTTTTTCATCATTTGATAATTTTCTTCTAAATTATTAAGATTATAATTAGTATCTTTTAACATTACATCAATATCATCTTGTAATTTATTTGGGTCACTTGATAATAAATAAATTGCTAAGTTTTCATCTTTATATAAACTACTTGCATATTCATTACTAATTACAAGCATTTCGGATAAATAATTTTGAAGTCCAAAAGGTTTTTGATTAGTAACATACGCAATAGGAAGATTAAGGTTTTTATCAAAAACATTAAGATTAATTAATTCATTTTGCTGATAATCAAAACTTCGTAATACATATTTTTCCACTTTATCATTAGCATCTTGTTTTCTAATTTGTAATTCATCAATTAAGATTCCTTCATCTTTTACTTCATCATAATTAAGATTTAGAGAGTCTAAATATTTACGATACTGATAATCTCCTAAAGTAACAAGTAAGATTCGATCACTTTCATAAGATTTAAGATTAAGAAGTTTAATATAATCAGGATTATATTTAGGTTTAATAATATCAACATCATTACTAGAAATTACACTATAGTCATTAATGGTATCTAAATTAGTAATATTTTTAATAGTTTCAAAATTATTAATATCAGTAGAAGTTAATGATAAATTAAATTCAATACTATTTATTTCATCTTTAACTGCTACAAAAGCAACGTTAATAAATGTTGATAAAGCAATAAAGACAAAGATGGATACAATTAAAGATATAACCGTTGTCCGATATTTCTTTTTATTTCTTTTTATATTTTTATAAGATATCTCGCCACCAATACCAAAGAAGTGATTAATTAATTTTGGACTTCTTAATTTATTACCTTTAATTTTAATTTCTCCACTATTACGTAAAGAAGAAATAGGCGAAATCTTACCTGCTTTACGGGCACTTTTAAAAGCTGAAAAATAAACAGTTACAATTCCTAGGATAATCGCAATTAAACAAGCAAGATAAGAGAATTTAAAAACTAATTTTAAATCAGTAGCTAACATATCCTTTAAAAAATAATTACTTACCTCTACTAAAATGAAAGATGCTAAAAGACCAAATAATAAACCAAAGATAATTCCAACAACTCCTAAAATACTAGCTTCAAAGAAAACATTTTTTCTAATTTGTTTTTTAGTAGCTCCAATACTTTTTAACATACCATATTGTTTAATTTTTTCCGTTATCGAAATATCAAAGCTATTTTTAATACAAAAAACACTTGAAACAATAATAATTAAACAAACAATAATAATTACAAAACCTAAACCACCAATCCCACTATTATTAATAGGATCAGTTTGCAATGATATTAGATAATCATTTATATTAATTTGATATTTAGCTTTCGATATTTCCTTTATAATATCTTTTTTATCATCTTCATGATAAGTTCCATTATAGTATATTTTATAAGTTTCTTCATCAATACCTAAAATATTAGCTGTGGTATTCAAATAATTTTTTAAGTCTTTTTTCTTATACAATGTATAGACATTAACATTACTATTTATTTCATTTTCATTTACATGAGTTATAAATGTGTAACCAGGTGCTTCATAAGATTCAATATTACTAGCTGGTCTTGATATAATTCCAACTATTTTATAAGTAATCGGTTTAGTATCAATAATTTTTTCATTTCTTTGATAAGGATTATTTTGCTTTAAAATAACATTATCATCAAGATTAATTCTTTTACCAACATCTAAGGTTATTTCATCCCCAATATTTAATTCTAAACGCCCATTAGTTTTTAAATGCATGGGAATCACAATTTCATGATCATTTAAAGGTAGTCTTCCATTAACTAAATTAATTGATAAATTTTCTAAAGAATCATTAGTAAATCCTTTAACAAAAGCATAAGGCTTATCTTCATTTTTTGTGTTTATCTTGGCATATCCAACATCACTAGTTAAAAAAATCTTTTCTACTTGCCGATTATTTTTAATGTTATCAACTTCTTTTATGGGCACATCATAAAAACTAACATGAAAGTTGCCTCTTTCTTTGGTTTCAAATAAAACTAAAGATGATAATAAACTTGCATACATTGTACATACAGCCGTTACTAACGCAACAGATAAAGTAATCCCAATAATAGTCACAATGGTTCTTTTCTTATTTAAGGATAGATTTTTAATTGTTAATTTTTTAAACAGATTCATGACTATCCTCCACTATTTTACCATCAGCAATTTTAATAATTCGATCAGCACATTTAGCAATTTCCATATTATGAGTAATCATTAATATAGTTTGATTATATTCTTTATTTGATTTCATTAAAAGGGCAATAACTTCTTCACTAGCTTTTGAATCTAAATTACCAGTTGGTTCATCAGCAAGTATTAAAGCTGGACTCGTTATTAAGGCTCTTCCAATACTTGTTCTTTGTTGTTCTCCTCCCGATAATTCATTAGGCAAATGAGCTTTTCTTTTTTCTAATCCAAGTAATTTTAACATTTCATTTATCTTTTCATCACTAACACTTCTTTTATCTAATGAAAGTGGTAAAGTTATATTTTCAACAACATTTAAAATTGGTAATAAATTATAAAATTGATAAATAAACCCTACTTGTCTTCTTCTAAAAATTGCTAATTTATCATCATTTAATTTATATATATCATTACTATCAACAAAAACTTTTCCACTAGTAGGTTTATCTAACCCTCCAATTAAATGTAAAAGAGTCGACTTCCCACTTCCACTAGCTCCAACAATAGCTACAAATTCTCCTTTATTAACTTTAAAACTAACATTGTCTAAAGCTGTAACTTTAGTTTCTCCTTTTCCATATACTTTACATAAATTTTCAACTCTTAAAATTTCCATAAATAAAATTCCTTTCTAAAATCTAATTATATTTTTCTAAAGTTACAATTTAGTTACAAATAAAAAAGAATTATTTATTTTTTCTAATTCTTTTAAAACTATTATTATTAATACATTTTCTAATAGTTAAATATTTTTTAGCATTAATATTAAACTCTTCATATTTAACTTTATCTTTAAAACAATTACATATATATTCTATAAAACTAATATTTTCATCATAATATTTATAATCTTCAATATTAATTTTTTCATTAAAATCAAACTCTATATCATCAAAATTAACTTCTTTATAATAATTATATACTTTATCTATTAACATATCTAAATTACTTAATTCTATTATACTAACATCTGTACTATTACATATTTCTTGTATATCTAAAATTAAAGTATTATATAAATCCATACACTCATAATAAACTTCTTCTTCTAAAATACTTTTATTATTACCTTTAGTATACATAACTACTACTAAATCTTTTAATTTACTATTAATTACTTTAATTAATTCAATACTTTCTCTATTAGTACTTTTTAAAACTTTTTCTTTACAAATAAAATTTTGTAACTTTAAATTATATCTTGTTAAAAAACTAAATATTATATGTTTTTTTAAATATTTTAAATCATTATAATATTTTCCTAAATTATCATTAATTATATTTCCTTCTATTTCTAATTTTTTTACTTTATCATTTAATTTATTTTGATCTTCATTAGATATAAAATAACTCATACTACCACCTCTATAAAAATTTATTTATATTTTTAATTATTTCTAATTTTTGATTTTGTTTATCAATTTCTTCATTTAATGTTCTTGCTTCATTAAGAAGAGATATTTTAATTTGTAATAATTCTTTATGATTAAATTCATAAATATTAGATAAATCCTCTTTTAATTCTTTTTTTTCTACTTCTAGATTACCTCTAAATGTATGAAAAATCAATACTGTATTTAAAAATTTTTCATAAGACCAATCTTTTAATAGGGCAAGTTCACAGATACTGTATATATTAGGAAAAGAGGCAATTTTATCAATATCTTCTTCTTTAACATTTTTAGGCATTTCAATATTTCTTGGAATTCGAAAGGCAACTTGATTTAAAAAGCCACGCATTTCACTAGCTATATGAGCATAATCAATAATAGTTTCATAACTTAATGAAGGATTACTTAATAGATTTGTTAAAATTCGATTATACATTTTATAACATTTTTTTAATGTTTCATATACAGTTCTTTTGATAACTGACATATTATCAGTACCAGTTTGAACTGATAAAGAATTAACACCATACAATAAATCAGATTTTAAGCCATAAAATATTTTACGATATTCTTTCTTTTTTAAATTTTGATTTAAAATATAATCATAACCTAATTTAGCTTGCCAATGGCTTAATTTATAAAAAGGTTTTTGAAAATCTTCTTGTTTTTTTTCTAAAGCTGTTTTAGTTTCTTCTACTTCATTTTCATATTCTTTTAACATATTTTCTAATTGTTCTTTAGCTTCTTCACTAATCCAAGTATACACAATAATTCCTCCTTTACACAACTACTTTAGTTTACCACAAATAAGAAAAAAGCCAAGCTTAAATTTTTAAAAAATTTTCTATACGATATTATATGTGAAAAATTATGTAGAAAAAAATCTAGTATAAACTAGACTAAATTAAAAAGCCAAAACAAGTCGAAAACTATCCCATTTTGCTAAACTGCCATATGCTTCATAAGAACGGAATATACCAGAACCAATGCCATCAGTGAAATGGCCACCACGTCTAACCCATGGTCCAGCCGAATAGACAATCCAAGCCTCATCGTCATACCAACTGCCTACATATCTTGACTGTGTTAAATACTTCATACTTTGGAACGGGCCCATTTCTTTTGTTGCATCTCCTAAAAAGCTTCGATTATATGATGTATTGCTTGTACTATAAGCGTATTTATCATAATATCTTTCATCGGTTGGTAAGGCAATTCCTTCTGTTACTTCTGAAATATTGTGATTTATTTCTACTCCACTATCATTACATTCTGGACATGTTAATTTTCCTATAAATCCTGAATTATATGCATTATGCCGTCCTGATGATAATTTTCCAGTATGACCATCTCCTGTTGAATTGTCATCCATTCCAGCCATCATAGTTTCCCAAGATCCTCCACTCATGTCATATATTCCACTGTAATTTCCAGTTGTACTTGCTACCACACTTGCTTTATTAAAATAATTGGTGTTATACTCACCATCAGCTCCAGGTGATGATACACCTCCATATTCATTGCAAGCATCAGGTGTATTACTACATAACTCATTTGTTCCTGTATATCCTGTAGTTGGTTCACGTATTGCAGCATAACCTGTTAAATAATTGGAATTATTATTGATTCTTACACTTTCATGACTTCCATACACACTATGTTGTAAATAGGCTACGGCTCCCCATTCACTATTTTTCATCATATGACTTTTTAAAGACTCTTCATAATGTAATCCCACTATGTATGCTTTTGCTACTTGAATACTTCTCCATGAATATACATTTGGTTTAATTATGACTTTATTTGCTGCTTCTATAGAAGCTGCTTCATCACTAGGATTTATCTCTGCAACTTGTGTTCTTTCTGCTCCATCATATCCAGTTTCAAATTTTCCTACCCATATTCCATTGGTATTAAATGATGTGAAGGCTGGATGGGTTAACCATTCACCTTGTTTACTTCCATTTTGTACTTCTTCATCTTTTGTTTCAAATATCACATTAATTATTTGTTCTTTATTTGTTTTCGTTGTTAATCCATTATAATTTCCTTCATCAAATATTTGATATCGATATCTGGGGATCCATACAAAATAACTTTCAATATCTCTTTCTTCTATTGGTTCATTTTCTCCTGGGTCTTCTACACCACTTCTTAATATGACTGCATTTGCCCACTTTTGAGCTCTATAATCATACCACTTTTCTTTTTCACTTGCTCTTGTTACTAGTCCATTTTCTTCATTTATTACTATTGGTATTAATTTACTACTTAATTCTGGATCTGCTCCATTTAATTCTCTATCTATATATTTATTATTAAAATATAAAGTACACTTAGTTTTATTTTTTCTTAAATTCTTTATTAATGGAGCCCATTCTTCACTATTCCATTCAATACTTGCTCCATTATCACATTCTCCATCTATATAAACTAATCCTTCACTATTTTCTTTACTTGGCATTTCACTTATTTTTTCTTTTCCTTTATAAAAGGCTATATCTATATTTTCATTACTATTTTCATTTATTAATAATTTTTCATAGTTTGTAAATGTTAATATATTTAATCCACTTATTAATATCACAATAATTATTAACATTATATTTAATTTTTTCTTCATCTTATAATCACTCTATTCTATAGAGTAATTATAACCCATAACCCCCCCCCCTGTGTCAATATTTAATTATTATTTTAAACCACTTTTAACTATAATTTTTTTAAGAAAATTATTATTCATAAAAAAATCTAAATTGTAATTTAACAAATTAGATTTAATAGTCTTATTCTATCATAAATGGATTATCGATACTTCCATATTTCAAATCATTATTCGGATTTTCTAATATTTTAATATTTGATTTTAAATAGGCTACAGGTTTAATATTTCCAAAAGTATCAACGCCTCCACTTGTAGCATATCCCTCAGCTGAAACAAAAAATGCAGTATGAGAATATTCTGTTAATGGAGCTGGATTAATAGTCCAAACATTAGTATTAGAGCTAAGCCAATCATTTAAATTACAATTTTCTGTATTATAGGTATTTATACTTTTTATTAAACAATTTGTTCTTACATTTCCTCCTACCGCATAGCCATAATCCGATGGATGTATTAAACCTATATATCCATCCCATGTTGTTTTTCTTTCTACTTCATCATTGCAATATATTCCACCTGTATTTTCACATTGTTCTTTACCATTATGATTACTTCGTTCACTTTCATACATGTATTGAGCTGTTATTTTATTTGAATAATCTATTTCACCAACTGTTCCAGTATACCATCTTACTTTTGCTATCTTACTCTTTACTTCTTCACTTAGCCCACTATTTGTAAATTCACATGGTATATTTAATTCGCTATATGCATTATAACAATATCCTTTTCCTCTTGTCCAATATAAACTTGCTCCGATTTCTGGTGTTCCACTATATACATCTTGAGGATTTAATAATTTCATTACATCAGCTTGACTCCATTCATTTACTCCCCAACCATTATTTATATTTGGTGCACTACTATCCCAGCTATAATCTCCTATATTATCTGCTCTTATTATTTTTACTAAACTTTCTTGCTTTTCAATATCATCTAAACTTGTGATATTATTCATAACACCAATTACTCGCCATAATATTGGATTACCATCACCATCTCTATCTCCTATATCTATATAGTTATTTGGTTCTGCTCCAATATATCTTAAATTATTATCTTTGGTATTATCATATGATAAATTTGTTTCTTCGGTTTTGGCTATTTCTTCTATATAATCACTTGCTACTTGTTCACCTATTTTTCCTTCAACCACTATTTTTGATTTTGCTATTTCATTTTCTATTCCACTTTCTTTTGTTACTTCTTCTTTTATCCATAATCTTAACTCATAGTTTACACTTTCTAATTTTCTTAATCTTCCTTCTGTTAATTGACGACTTTCTTTTGCTTCACTTATTTTTGGTATTTCATTTTCAGGATATTTACTTAATATTTTAGGTTCTGTTTCTGTTTCTTCTTTATTTAATAATACTTTTATATTTTCACTATTTAATGTTGTTTCATTTAACATTTCTAAATTTATACTATAATCTACATAATTTTCACATTCATTACGGATTGTAAATTTATATGGCTCTAGAATTTTTCCTTCTACATCTGTTTTTGGAAATGTATTTGTTAAACTTATGTTATCTTCTTTATTTGTTAATTCTATATCTAAACAACTTGTACTTAAGATATTTTCATTTGTTTGTTCTTTTGTTATTACCCATAAAGCATAACTTACTCCTATAGTTATTATTATTAACATTATTACCACTAATCCTATATATAATTTCTTTTTATTTTTGGCCATAACACATTCTCCTTGTATAACTATTATTTTTATTATCAATATTATATAACTATTTCTTTATATTCGCAAAGATTATATTGTTTTTTTCACTAATTCACAAATATATTCATGTCCTTTATAATTTAAATAATAATTATTTGGTAACATATAAAAATCTTTATGTAATATAACACTAGTAATATCTACAAAATTTATATTATATTTATTTGCTATACCTTTTAATTCATTATTTATTTTTAAAATATTATCTTTACTTAATTTTAAACTTTCATATAAACTCGTAACAATAATATTACCATTCTTATTAATATTTCTAATCATTTTCATAACTTTATCCATATTATCTATATATTCTAAAATATTTTTACTTTTTAATCCTTTAAGATTATTTAATTCATCCATTCCTAAACTAATAGTTATAATTTTAGCTTTACTTATAGCTTGTTGAATAGTTAAATTACTATTTTTTAAAATTTCATTATTACTTAATTTATTTAATAGACTTTTACTTGTTTCGTCAACACTTGCAAAATCACTTATATATTCTCTTAAAATAGTATTATCTTCAAAATAATCTTTTAAATAATCATTGTAACTATAACCTTTAACATTATAAGCAGTAAGACCTAGCGAAATACCATCTCCTAAAGCTAAAAAATTCATTTCTTCATGATAAGTTATTTTATAAATAAAAAAAGCCAAAATAGTTCCTGTTAAAATAGTTAAGATGATTTGTTTTTTCAAAATTTCATCACCTATATAATTTTATGCTTCTTTTATTTTTAAAAAACTATTTAACATTATTTTGACTAATTTTTTTTAATAATAAATTTAAAATATAATTATTAATTTTCTTCAACTAATTCAATATCTGCCCCAACACTTTTTAATTTTAAAACTATATCAGAATATCCTCTTAATATGTATTCGGCATTTTTAATAGTTGTTTTACCACTAGCATAAAGCCCCGCTAAAATAAGGGATGCTCCTGCTCTTAAATCAGTAGCTTTAATATTAGCTCCATTAAGTTTAGTTTGACCAGTAATAATGGTTGTACTACCATTTATTTTTATTTTAGCATTCATTTTATTTAATTCAGAAACATGACCCATTCTGCTAGAATAAATGGTTTCTTCAATAAAACTTGTTCCCCAACATTGAGTTAATAAGGTTGTCATTGGTTGGGCAAGGTCAGTTGGAAATCCTGGATATGGTAATGTTTTAATGTTTATAGGTTTATAACTAGGTTTACAATTTACTTCTAAACCATTTTTCACTCTTAATATATTAACACCCATATCTTTTAATTTACTAAGTAAAGCTTTTAAATGTTCTTCAATCAAGTTATCCACAACAAAATTTTTACCTAACATAGCCCCAAGAATTAAATAGGTTCCAGCTTCAATACGATCTGGAATAACTTCAACAATAGCATGATGAAGATGATTTACTCCTTCTATTTTAATACTACTAGTTCCAGCCCCAGTAATTTTAGCACCCATATTGTTTAAAAATGTTGCAACATTAACAATTTCCGGTTCTTTAGCAGCATTGTTAATAATCGTTACCCCTTCAGCTTTTACAGCAGCAAGCATAATATTAATGGTCGCTCCAACACTAGCAATATCTAAATATATTTCAGCACCAGTTAATTTATCAGCTGTAATTAAAAAATAATTATCTTTAGTTTCAATTTTAGCTCCTAAACTTTCAAAGCCTTTAAAATGTAAATCAATCTTTCTTTCACCAAAGTCACATCCCCCAGGAAAGGCTATCTCTACTTTTCGATTCTTGCCAAGTAAAGCTCCCATGAAATAATAAGAGCCTCGTAGTTTAGAACATAATTCTTCCCCAATTAATTTATTTTCTAAATTACTAGCATCAACACTTATTTCATCTTCTTTATAGGTAGTTTTAACATTTAACAAATTTAAAATATCAATTAAAGCATACGTATCTGAAATATTAGGTACATTATAAATAGTTGCAATTTCATCACATAAAATAGCGGCCGGTAAAAGAGCCACAGCACTATTCTTAGCACCAGATACGTGAATTGTTCCAGATAAGGTTTTTCCTCCATTAATGATAATCTTTTTCAAACAAAACACCCACCTTGCATATAATATACCAAATTTTACCCTATTTTTAAAGGCTTCTTTATTATTGTTGACATTAAATAGTAAAAGAAAAAGCATAATCTATAAATAGTTTATGCAAGATTTTTTTTAAAATTCAAAATGTTAATCGAAAAGGATTATCTATTGAACCGTAATTATCACTTTCATCTGATTCAATATAGACTTTATTATTTAAATATACAGTTGGTAAAATATTTGCTTCCTGATTTACATCACCCCAATAAATACCACTCATAGTAGAACTTATAGCAGTTTTATTAGAATTATCAAAATGAGTAGTTAAAAACCAATGACTATCAGTATACAACCAATTAATATTTTCAATTGTATAACATGTACTATCAAAATCTAGTAATTTTTTTTCTAAGCAAGTTTCTCTATCATTTGCAACTGCATAGCCATAATCTGATGGATAAATTAACCCAACTCCATTATGATATTTTGAATCATTTTCTCTGGTCCATACACTTGGATAGCCACTTTCTTTTACTGAAACACTTCTTTCTTTTTCATACATCGTTGGTGCATTATATATATCATTTGGTTCACCCAAATTCCATATAACATCTTTATCAATCATCAGCCTTGCTTCTTCATTTAATCCTTTTGAATTTATATTATCTTGAGTAAAATCACATTCTGTTGGAATAGGATTATTTACATCTTGATAGCAATCACCAATCTCACTATTATAATATATGCCATTTAACATATCTTTTAAAGTTGAAGTTGTCCAATCATTATTATATGTAGATTTATAATCCCAACTATAATATCCTAAATCATCCATAAAGTGAAAATCTTCATTTTCATCAGTCCAAAATACATTTGAAATTCTTGTTAATTTTACTCTTTGTTCTATTCCACTATCAGTTTGAACGTTTACGAGTCCAATAATTCTCCATATTTCATCATTAAATGCTATATAATTATTAGGATCTTCTCCAGCATATCGATATTCTATTTTATTCCAGCCACTATCTATTTCAGTAACACTATGATCTACTTTATACAATCCATCACCAGTCTCTACAATAGGAATATCTCTATTTAATTGAAAACCAGTTTGTTCTTTAAAATATAAGCTACACTTTGTCTTTACTTTTTTTAATCCTTTTACTAATGGGGCCCATTCATTGTTGTTCCATTCAATACTTGCTCCATTATCACATTCACCATGGTCAAATACTAAATTATCTGGATTATCTTTTACTGGCATCGTATCTAACTGTTCATCACCTTTATAGAATGCAAAATAAATATCGCTATTACCAAAATAATCAACTTTTCCTTTCATCATTGGAAATTCTGCACTTTCCGTAAAACTTGCAAAGGTTTTATATAGAAGTAATGAGACACTTATTAAGACTATTACACTTATACTTATCAATATTGTTTTTCTTCTTTTCTTACTTTTATCTTCATATTTTTTTAGCTTCATATAATCACCTATTCTTAGGTAAATTATAGCATTTACCCCCCCCCCTATGTCAAGAGGAGGCTGCTGAAAAAGTGTACATTTTTTGTAAAATTAAAATTCTGAAAAAATCAAATCCCAATTTTTAATTAAATATGTATTAAAAATGGGGAACAACATTTGAAATTTGTACATTTTTGCATATTAAGTGGGAGATAAAAAAATAGAAATTTTGATTTTTTGAAATTTTTGGACTTTTTCAGCAGCTTCTGTCAAGAGATTTAAGCATGTTATCATTTTTTAGGCAAAGAAAAAAGCGATTTCTCGCTTTTATTAGGCATCAATTGATGATACTACACCAGCACCAACAGTACGTCCACCTTCACGAATTGAGAATTTAGTACCATTTTCAAGTGCTACAGGCGCAATTAATTCAACAGTCATGTCAACATTATCACCAGGCATAACCATTTCAGTACCTTCAGGTAACTCGATAACACCAGTTACGTCTGTAGTACGGAAATAAAATTGTGGACGATAATTTGAGAAGAATGGAGTATGACGTCCGCCTTCTTCTTTAGTTAAGACATAAACGCTAGCTTTAAATTTGTGATGAGGAACAATACTTCCTGGTTTAGCAAGAACTTGTCCACGTTCAACTTCATCACGAGCGATACCACGAAGTAATACACCAGCATTATCACCAGCTTGAGCATAGTCTAGAGATTTTCTAAACATTTCAATACCAGTAACAACTGTCTTCTTAGTATCTTTTAAACCAACGATTTCAACTTCGTCATTTAATTTTAATTGTCCACGTTCAACACGTCCAGTAACAACTGTACCACGTCCAGAAATTGTAAATACATCTTCAATACTCATTAAGAATGGTTTGTCAGTATCTCTTTCTGGTGAAGGAATATATTCGTCAACAGCTTTCATTAAATCTCTAATAGATTGTTCAGCTTCAGGATCTCCTTCAATAGCTTTAAGAGCAGATCCACGGATAATAGGACATTCAGTATCGAATTCATATTCTCCTAATAATTCACGAATTTCCATTTCTACTAAGTCAAGTAATTCAGGATCATCAACTTGGTCACATTTATTCATGTAAACAACAATTTTAGGAACTCCAACTTGACGAGATAGTAAAATATGTTCTCTTGTTTGAGGCATAGGACCATCTGCAGCAGACACTACTAAGATTGCTCCATCCATTTGAGCAGCTCCAGTAATCATGTTTTTAACATAGTCAGCATGTCCTGGGCAGTCAACGTGAGCATAATGACGTTTTTCAGTTTCATACTCAACGTGAGCAGTATTAATAGTAATACCTCTTTCTCTTTCTTCTGGTGCTTTGTCGATATCTGCATATTCAACATATTTACCAAATAATTTTGTAATAGCAGCTGTTAATGTTGTTTTACCATGGTCAACGTGTCCAATAGTACCAATATTAACATGTTCTTTTGAACGGTCAAATTTTTCTTTTGCCATTTTTTGTTTCTCTCCTTTCAGTATTTATTTTATCTAATGCTTGAATTAATTTCAAGTATTATTTAGATTAGTTAACGCTGTTTTTCTTAATTATTTCTTCAGCGATAGATTTTGGAACTTCTTCATAATGGTCTAATTCCATTGTAAAGTTTCCACGACCTTGAGTATTAGAACGCAAACTAGTTGCATAACCAAACATTTCAGCTAATGGAACCATTGCTGTAATAGCTAGGGCATTACCACGTGATTCTTGTCCTAGAGGACGACCACGACGACTTGTTAAGTCACCCATAACATTACCCATGTATTCATCTGGAACAATAACAGTTACTTTCATGATTGGTTCTAATATTACAGGTTTACATTTATTTTTAGTTTCTTTAACTGCAAGACTAGCAGCAATTTTGAAAGCCATTTCAGATGAGTCAACATCATGATATGAACCATCAAATAATGTTGCTTTAACATCAACCATTGGGTATCCAGCAAGTACACCACCGGCCATAGCCTCTTGTAAACCTTTATCTGTTACTGGGATATATTCACGAGGAACAACACCACCAACGATAGCATCAACAAATTCATAACCTTTGTCTTTATTTGGTTCAAAACGAACCCATACATGACCATATTGTCCACGTCCACCTGATTGTTTAATATACTTACCTTCACATTCACCCATTTGAGTAATTGTTTCACGATAAGCAACTTGTGGACGACCAATATTAGCATCAACGTTAAATTCTCTTCTCATTCTTTCAACTTGAACCTCTAAATGAAGTTCTCCCATACCACTGATAATAGTTTGACCAGTTTCAGGATCAGTTTTATAACGGAAAGTAGGATCTTCTTCAGCTAATTTTTGTAAAGCTGTACCTAACTTTTCTTGATCAGCTTTTGATTTTGGTTCAATAGCTTCATCAATAACTGGTAAAGGAAATTCCATACCTTTCATAATAACTGGATGTTTTTCATCACATAAAGTATCAGCAGTTGTGGTATTTTTAAGTCCTACAGCAGCGGCAATTTCACCACAATAAACTTCAGATATTTCTTTACGATTATTAGCATGCATTTGTAGGATACGACCAATACGTTCTTTTTCACCTTTAGTACTATTCATAATGTATGAACCACTAGTTAAATGACCAGAATAAACTCTAAAGAAAGCTAGTCGTCCAACAAATGGATCAGCCATAATCTTAAATGCTAAAGCTGTAAATGGTTCTGAATCACTTGGATGACGCATAACATCTTCACCAGTTTTAGGATCATAACATTCAATAGATGGAACATCAGTAGGAGCAGGTAAATAATCAATTACAGCATCTAATAATAATTTAATACCTTTATTTGATAAAGCATCACCACATAATACTGGATAAAATTGATTAGATAAAACACCTTTTCTAATTGCACTTTTAATTTCTTCAACACTTAATTCTTCACCATTTAAGTATTTTTCCATTAATTCGTCATCAAATTCAACAACAGTTTCAATTAAATCAGCTCTTTTAGTTTCAACTAAATCTTTTAAATCAGCAGGTATTTCAATTTCAACAGCATTTTCTTCTTCTTTACCATCATATTGATAAGCTTTTCTTGTAATTAAATCAACAATACCATTAAATTCATTTTCAGCTCCAATAGGCCATTCAATAGGTTTAGCATTTGCTCCTAATCTTTTAGAAATAGTTTCTAGACTATAAGCAAAATCAGCTCCTAATTTTCCCATTTTATTACACATAATCATTCTTGGAACTTTAAATTCATCTGCTTGACGCCAAACCGTTTCAGTTTGAGGTTCAACACCAGCTTGAGCATCTAAAAGGGCAACAGCACCATCTAATACTCTAAGACTTCTTGAAACTTCAACAGTAAAGTCGACATGGCCTGGAGTATCGATAATATTAAAACGATATCCTTTCCAATGCGCTGTAGTTGCAGCAGAGGTAATAGTAATACCACGTTCTTTTTCTTGATCCATCCAGTCCATTTGTGATTCACCATCGTGAGTTTCACCAATTTTATGAATACGACCAGTATGATATAAAATTCTTTCAGTTGTCGTAGTCTTACCAGCATCAATATGAGCCATTATTCCAATATTTCTTACTTTATCAATAGCAACATCTCTAGCCATAATTTACCTCCTTACCATCTATAATGAGCAAACGCTTTATTTGCTTCAGCCATTTTGTGAGTATCTTCACGCTTTTTAACAGCACCACCAGTACCATTGGCAGCATCCATAATTTCATTTGCTAAATTAATAGCCATACCTTTACCATTACGGTTTTTAGCATAATTAACAAGCCAACGTAAAGCAAGGGTTTGACTACGGTCTTCACTAACTTCAATTGGAACTTGATAATTAGAACCACCAACACGACGAGATTTAACTTCTAGCATTGGTTTAATATTTTCTAAAGCACTTTGATATACTTCCATAGCTGGTTTTCCCGTTTTCTTTTCAACTATATCAAATGCTTCATATAAAATCTTTTGAGCAGTTCCTTTTTTACCATCTTGCATAATTTGATTGATTAATTTAGTAACAACCTTGGAATTATATACAGAATCTGGTAATACATCTCTTTTAATTGCTCTTCTCTTACGCATATTATTTTCCTCCTTCTATTATTTTTTAGGTTTTTTAGCTCCGTATTTACTACGTCCTTGTTTTCGGTTTGCAACACCTTGAGTATCAAGAGTTCCTCTAACAACGTGATAACGAACACCGATTAGGTCTTTAACACGTCCACCACGAATTAAAACAACACTATGTTCTTGAAGGTTATGTCCTTCACCTGGAATATAAGTATCTACTTCTTTACCATTAGAAAGTCTAACACGAGCATATTTACGTAATGCTGAGTTCGGTTTCTTAGGGGTTTTAGTACCAACACGAGTACATACGCCACGTTTTTGAGGACTTGGATTATTAGTTTGTTTTCTTTCTAAAGTATTCATTCCGACATTTAAAACGGGACTTTTACTCTTCTTAGTTTTCTTACTTCTTCCTTTTTTAACAAGTTGATTAATAGTAGTCATATTTTCTCCTTTCCATTAACACACTTCCTGGTGTATCAATCATTACTTTAAATAAGGTTTTACCAAATGTAAAACCAAATTTAACAATGTGCATTAACTATACCACTATAGTTTATGAGTTGTCAAACAAAAAATAGCAAAAAACCATAATAAATTCTTAAAGAATAAGGAAAATATTTAAAAAAACATCAAATTTTTAAATTAAATATAGTTACTATTGAACTGATAATACAAAAGGCGAATTTATATCTCCTGTTCCATCAACAATTTTTGTAGAAGTTGTTAAATATAAAGTTGGCCAAACCATAATTTCGGAATTGACACGATAATCACTGCTAGTTACCCAACCTTCATATTCTACATAGAATGCATGATTGGAATCATTAGAATCTAGTGATAAAGTCCATAGACAATAATAGGGACTTGGAGTTAACCAATCATTTGTATAGCAATTACCTCCATCATAATCATATAAATTTTTGACTAAACAATTATTCCTTACTTCTCCTCCTACGGCATAACCGTAATCACTTGGATAAATTAAGCCTATTCCATTATGCTTTTCTCCTACATCTGTTTCAATACTCCATTCACTTGGATATGTATTACTACTTCCTGTACTTGTTCCCCTTTCTTTTTCATAAAATTGTTTTGCTGTTATTGTCTCTGTATCCCATCCACCTATATTCCAGCTTACTTCTTTATCTATCATATTTCTTGCTGTATCATCTAATCCTTTTGGTAAAATTGCTCCTGTATTAAAATCACACTGGCTTACTATACCACTACTGCTATTATAGCAATCTCCTATTCCACTTTCATAGTATATTCCATTCAGCATATCTTTTAATGACGAAGTATTCCAATTATTAGTATCTGTATCCCAATAATACTGGCCAAAATCCTTTTGGCCTTTTACACCATCTTGTCTTACTATTTTTAGTCTTTGCTCTATTCCACTTTCAGTTTTTACATTTACTAAACCTATAATTCGCCAGATTTCATTATTAAAGAATACATAATTATCTGGATCAGCTCCAGCATATCGATATTCAGTTTGATTCCATTCTTGACCAAGTTCTTCTAAATCATCATGAGTTACGACATAAAGTCCATCTCCACTTTCTACTACTGGTATTTTCATTCCGCCTAATTCTACACCTACTTGTTCTTTAAAATATAAACTACATTTAGTCTTACTTTTACTTAAATTTTTAACCATTGGTCCCCATTTTTCACTATTCCATTCGATTGTTGCTCCATTATCACATATTCCATGGTCAAATACCAAATTTTCTTCATTACCATTCTGAGGCATTTCATCTAATTGTTCATCACCTTTATAGAACGCAAAATAAATATCACTATTACCAAAATAATCTACTTTACCTTTCATCATAGGAAATTCAGCACTTTCAGTAAAACTTGCAAAGGTTTTATATAATAGAAAAGAAACACTTATTAACACTATTACACTAATGGTTATTAGTATTGTTTTTCTTGTTTTACTATTCTTATCAACATACTTTTCTAGCTTCATTTTATCACTCTATTCTTAGAGTAATTATAAACTTTAAAACCCCCCCCCCATGTCAAGTTTGAAAATATTACTTTATACCACTCTCAATAAATTTTCAAAATATTAAATTTTTAAAAAATATGTTGCAATGTACAACAATTAAAAAACGAACTAGCCCTTTAGTTACTTGGGCTTACTCATTTTTACTGTCAAAGTCAAGTTAAGATCTAAATTTTTTCTATTTACAATATACTTTAATCTAAAATATTTATGATTCTAAAATAAATGGATTATCAATTGTTCCATATTCTTTTTCAGGTTTAGAATTCGGAAGTATTTTAACATTATTTTTTAAATATAGTGTTGGCCAAACGCCTTTACTGTATAGACCAGAATTACGCACATATCCATACAAACCAATATAAAATGCACCACGTGAGTATGAAGAATTAGGTGTTAAAGACCATGAATCGCCATCAATAGGTTTTAACCAGTCAGTTCCAGCACATTCACTTTGATAATTTATAATATTATTTTCCCAGTTATATAATTCTTTTGTAAAGCATGCTTCCCTTCCTAAATTACCTCCATTAGTCGCATAACCATAGTCACTTGGATAAATTAATCCTATTCCATTATGTTTTCCTAATGGATCATTTTTATTACTCCATTCAATTGGATAATCGCTATTTCCAGTTACACTTCCCCGTTCTTTCTCATAAAAAACATTTACTAAAACATCATTTTCTGGAAAAACTCCTCCAATATTCCAAATTACTTCTTTATCTATCATTTTTCTTGCAGTTTCATCTAAGCCTTTTGGCAAATTACTGTTTCCTGTGAAATCACATTCATTTTGAGTATCTTGATTTTCATTAATTACTGGAAAACATTCACCTATCGTACTTTCATAATATATGCCATTTAACATATCTTTTAATGTTGAAGTATTCCAATTGTTTACATATCTATCCCAAACATAGTTTCCAAAATTTTTTTGAGCATCAATACCATCGGTTCTCACAATTTTAATTCTTTGTTCTATACCTCTTGCAGTTGCAACATTTACTAAGCCTATTATTCGCCATGTCTCATTATTAAATTTGACATAATTATTTGGATTAGAACCTGCATATCGATATTCTATTTTATTCCATTCTTTATTTATTCCATTTACTTCATGACTTACTTTATACAGTCCATCTCCACTTTCAATTGTTGAAACATTTTTTATAAAATCTATTCCTGATGATTGCCTAAAATATAAAGCACACTTAGTTTTACTTTTACTTAAATTCTTTACTAATGGGGCCCATTCTACTTCATCCCAAAGAACATATGCACCATTGTCACATTTTCCATAATCAAAAACTAAATCTTCATTATTATCTTTATCTGGCATTTCATCTATTTGTTCTTCTCCTTTATAAAATGCAAAATAATCTACTTTTCCCTTCATCATTGGAAATTCTTCACTTTCGGTAAAAGATGCAAATGTGTTATATAACAAAAAAGAAATACTTATTAAGACTATTATGCTTATAGTTATTAGTATTGTTTTTCTTCTTTTTTTATCTTTATTATTATTCTTTTCTAGCTTCATTTTATCACTCTATTCTTAGAGTAATTATAAACCTATACCCCCCCCCCTATGTCAACATTTAAATTATTATTTTAAACCACTTTTTATGTTTATACTATAAATTTTCTTTTTTTGAAAATTATTATTCATAAAAAAATCGGCTCTAAATAATTTAGTGGGGAGCAAAATTTCATTAAAGCATTATAAAATAAGGGTTTGTCCCTTATTTTTTGCATTCAAAAAAATTTTATGTTTTTTGAATGCTAATAACACTTATTTTTCTATTTTTTTGATTTCTTTCTTTTTTGGTAATTCCACTTATTTTTCCATTCATAATATACATAATTCTTAATCTAAAAAAATGAAAATTTTTATATCCAAATCCTATTCTTTTTATGACTTTTATTTTATTATTGATGCCTTCTGTATAACCATTTGAAAACCTTTTATCTATAAATGAATTAACTATATAGGGTAACCAATTTTCTATTGTTTTTGCTGCTTCTTTCATTTCTTCTATTCCATAATTTTGTACTGTACTTATCCATTCTTTTAATTCACTTTCTGCATATTCATAAGTTGTTGTATGTAATACATCAAAAAATAATTCTTTTAATAAATATCCCTTTTGTAATTCTTCATTTATTGCTAGTATCTCTTCTCTTAAATCATACTTTAATATATCTACCATATGTCCATTTTTATATCTTTTGGTATATGTATACCAGTCGACTTCATTGCTATATTTTCTGAGTAATGTTACATTTTTTTTATTTTTTAACATTCTGTATTCTTTTGTATTATATCCATAATTTTTTTGTAATTTGATTCTTATTTTATCTAGCGCATCCATTACATATCGTGTATAATGAAATCTATCTACTACATATTTAGCTTTGGGAAACATTATTTGCTGTACGAGTAGATATGGTTCGTACATATCACTTATGACGAACTCCACTGAATGTCTATTTTCAGTATATGTAAAATACTGAATCAGATATTCTTTTTTTCTATTTGGTAATATATCTAATACTTTTCTATGAATTGGATCATTGATAATAAATGCATATTTTCCTTCTTTCGTGTCTGCTTTAAATTCGTCAAATGATATAACTCTTGGTAAATTCTTTATATGCTCTGGATATTTACTCATTGCATTCTCTAATATATTTCTTATCGTTCCTGCTGATACATTATTACTTTCTGCTATATATTTTAAAGATAAATTGTAATTCATTAAATCTTTTAATATTTTTTGTTCTAATTTAGTGGATATTGATTTTCCTTTTTCATTTAATGATAATTCTTCTGTAAATCTTTTATTACATTTATGACATATAAACCTTTTCTTTACTATATTTATTGTAGTTTCTTGCTCCATTATTTTTAAATATTTAATTTCTATGGGTTTTAATTTATCATGTATGCTTTTTGTATATTCTCCACATTTTGGGCATTTATCTTTTTTCTTTTTACTTTCTACATATATTATTTTTTTCACTTTTTTATTTTCCTCTCTTTCTTCTATTTTTATTATTTTGTATTCTTCTAACTTTAACAATTTTTCAATTTCATTCATTCTTTTTCACCTCCAATTCCTTATTAAAAAATTGCTCATTTATTATACAATAAAAAAAGAAGATAACATTTCTATTATCTCCCCACTAGACTGTCTAGCTTTCTTGATAAAACTCCCCACTAGATTTTCTTAACTGGAATTTTTATCTCCCCACTAAATTATCTAGAACCAAAAAATCTAACTTGTAATTTAACAAATTAGATTTAATAGTTTTTATCCTAAAATAAAAGGATTATCTATACTTCCATATTCTTTTTCAGGATTGGGATTTTCTAATATTTTAACAGTTGATTTTAAATAAGCTACTGGTTTAACATCATAACCATTTAAAGCTCCATGCGTAATTATCCGTGTTTCATATAGATGATATACATCTAGTGCCGAGTTGTTTAATGGTGTAAGGGTCCAATTATATTCAGAAGTTATTCGTAACCAATTATTGTTATTGCAATCCTCATCATATGCATCCAAATTTTTTTGAAGACAGTTATTTCTTGCTTCTCCTCCTACCGCATAACCAAAATCTGAGGGATACAGCAAAGCAATATATCCATCCCATGCTGTAGTTCTTTCTACTTCATCATTGCAAAACGTTCCATATTCACATTGCTTACTTTTATTTTTACTTCTCTCACCATTATACATGTAATCAGCAGTCTTATTTCCATTAGGTGTACCAAGGTTCCATTTAACTTTTGATATAAGAGTTTTTGCCTTATCACTCAACCCACTATTAGTAAAATCACATTTTTTATTTTCATTATTTATCCAAAAAAAACATTCTCCATCTTTTTGATTCCAAAATAAACTATTATTAGCTTTAATTTCTTCACCAACATTATTTGTTTCCATATTATCGTCATATCCAGGATTTAATAATTTCATTAAGTCTGCTTGGCTCCATTCATTTATTCCATATCCATAGTTTATTGTTTGTATGCTACTATCCCAGCTATAGATTCCAATACTATCTGCTCTTATTATTTTTACTAAACTTTCTTGCTTTTCAATATCATCTAAACTTGTGATGTTATTCATAACACCGATTACTCGCCATAATATTGGTTGTCCTTCACCATCTCTATCTCCTATATCTATATAGTTATTTGGCTCTGCTCCAATATATCTTAAATTATTATCTTTGGTATTATCATATGCTAAATTTGTTTCTTCGGTTTTGGCTATTTCTTCTATATAATCACTTGCTACTTGTTCACCTATTTTTCCTTCAACCACTATTTTTGATTTTGCTATTTCATTTTCTATTCCACTTTCTTTTGTTACTTCTTCTTTTATCCATAATCTTAACTCATAGTTTACACTTTCTAATTTTCTTAATCTTCCTTCTGTTAATTGACGACTTTCTTTTGCTTCACTTATTTTTGGTATTTCATTTTCAGGATATTTACTTAATATTTTAGGTTCTGTTTCTGTTTCTTCTTTATTTAATAATACTTTTATATTTTCACTATTTAATGTTGTTTCATTTAACATTTCTAAATTTATACTATAATCTACATAATTTTCACATTCATTACGGATTGTAAATTTATATGGCTCTAGAATTTTTCCTTCTACATCTGTTTTTGGAAATGTATTTGTTAAACTTATGTTATCTTCTTTATTTGTTAATTCTATATCTAAACAACTTGTACTTAAGATATTTTCATTTGTTTGTTCTTTTGTTATTACCCACAAAGCATAACTTACTCCTATGGTTATTAATAGTAATACTATTAATACAATAGTTATTATTTTAATTTTATTTTTTGGTTTTTCATAACTTTCTAAATTCACTATTATCACTCAATTCTATAATTTATATTATAGCTCATAACGTCAAGATATTCACATCATTTTAAACCACTTTTTTATTATAAATTAAAAAAACAGGTTTTCTTTTTTATAACCTGTTTTATTTTTAAACACTTTCTGTTAGATTAATTGTTATTTCAAGAGTATCACTACCTCTTAATACTTTAACTTTAATGCTTTCTCCTACATTATGATTAAATAATAAATATCTTAAATAAGCTATACTAGTTACTTCTTTACCATCCATTTCCGTAATTATATCACCATCTTTTAATCCAGCTTTGTCAGCAGGACTATCGCTATTAACATCTTCAATAAATACGCCATTAGCTATATCTAAATCATTTAATTTTGGATAATATAAATATTGAGCTTCTGCTAAATTACGCATGGTGATACCTAATAATGGCCTTTTTATTGTTTCTCCTTTTTCTAATTTTTCGGCAAAATTCATTGCTGTTTCAATAGGTATTGCAAAGCCCATTCCTTCAACTCCAGTACTTGCAAGTTTAAGTGAAGTAATACCAATGACTTCACCATTAGCATTTACTAAAGGTCCACCTGAATTTCCTGAGTTAATAGCTGCATCAGTTTGTAATACACTCATCATCATATCATTAGTAGTACTGTTTGATAATGATACACCTACTAAACGATTTTTACCTGATAAAATTCCTCTTGTAACTGTCCCAGAATATGAATCAGCATCAAGTGGAGCCCCTACAGAAAATACTGTATCTCCAATTTTAGCATCTTCACTACTTCCTATACTTGCTACTTTATCAGCTTCTTTTTTACTTACTGTTAAAACTGCAATATCAGAATAAGCATCTTTACCAGCAACCTTAGTTTCAACTAAATTACCATTAGTAAATTCGACAAATATTGAATCTCCTTTTTCAATAACATGATTATTAGTTAAAATATAAGCATTATTATCATCAGTTTTATAAACAAATCCTGTACCTGTAGCATATAATTGTTTCTTTTGATATGTTCTTACAACAACAACAGCATCATAAATCTTATCTACTGCTTCACTAATACCATTATCAACAATACTAACATTTTTAGTTTCAACTTGTTCACTTACCGTTTTAATAAATGGTTCTGGAAAAAAATACATTAATAAATATAAACCTCCAGCTCCTAAGAAAAACATTACTACGGCAATTAACCAATACTTTCCATCATTACTTTTTTTATTTTCCATTATAAATCCACTATCCTTTCATAATTAAGAGGAAATCCCATTTCATTTAATACTTTTTCAATAGAAATACTATGTAACTTTTCCTCTAAAATTTTTACTTCATATTTTAATTCACTAATTAATAAAGAAAAATCATTCTTTCTTAACATTTGTTTTAATATTATTATAAGCGCGAATAAATCATTTTTACCATAAATATATTCATTATCAATTTCTGGTATTTTTAAACTTTGATGATATTTAGTATTTTCAATATCATGTTGAGCTTTATGACTATATAAAATATCTTCATGAGCACATAAATTTCTAAAGTTTGCTAAGATTGGTAAGTATACTAATAAATCATCTCTTGATATTTTAAAATCTTCAGCTATAGACTTTTGATCTTCAAATTTTAAGATTTGATAAAATTCCCCAACTATCCCAAACGATAAAATTTTAACCACAATCCATAAAGGAATATATCCATATTTATCCATATAATGCATTGTTGCTTGATGTTGTCCCCCATTTATTCTTATTTGTCTTTTCATTTTTCTTAGTAAATCATCTACTTGTTTTTTTCTTTTACGATCATTAGTAAAATTCTTAGGATCTAAATATTGTCTTTCTTTATATCCATAACGCATAGATAAGTTATAAGCAATAATACTTTTAATATTATTTTCAATAATAAGAAGGTTTTTAAAAATTATATTTCTGATATGGCGATCAAAATGAAACATCGCATATAGTTCATCAAAATCAGCACCAGGAATAAAACTTTTATCGCTTTCACTAACCATAAATAATAGTCGATAACCATTTAAGAAAAAATAATTTTCTCTTAGTAAGGTTTCCTTGGCTTCTAAAATATTATTTATGATAAGACCTTTACTTTGTAATATATTAATTTGCTCATCTAAAGTTTTAAATGTCTTATTCATTGCCCACCTCTTATCCTAAAAGACATTATATCACAAAGTATGTTTTAATTGTAGTTTTTATTAATGACCTTTTTGTTAACATTTTGTGAAAAATAAGTGAATTTATTATTTAAAAATAATATGATATAATGGATAAGCTTAAAGGAGTGAATTTATGCCATCAATTGTAACTCATCATTTATTTGCTAAGGATTGTTTACTAAATTATGAAAAAAAAGTTAATAAAGATATTTATTATATCTTTGCTCAAAGTTTTGATAATTTAGCTTATTATCATTTTTTTACGAGCTTTAATAATGAAATTAAAAATATAGGAAAAATAGCTCAAAGTTCTAAAACAAATGAATATTTTTTAAATTTATTAAATTATATAAAAGATAATAATTTAAAAGAAGATAAAGACATTATTGGTTATTTATTTGGCAGTATTTGTCATTATGCTTTAGATTCAACTTGTCATCCTTTTGTTGTTTATGAAACAGGTGCAGTTAGTATTGATCAAAAATATCGTGGTGGTCATGAAAAAATGGAAGTCATGATAGATGCGATTATGTATGAAGAAAAAGAACATAAACCATTATATAAAGAAAGTTTAAGTGATACTTTACTTCCTAAAGTAAAATTTTCCAATAATTTAAAAAAAGCCTTAGACTTTACTTTTAATAAAACTTTTAAGATAAAAAAAATGGGTATTAAATATGAAAAGGCTTATAAAACTGGTAATTTCATTTTAAAATATTTTGTAACTGATAAAACTGGTATTAAAAAGAAAATTTATAAAATAAAAGATCATTTTGGTAAAGGTAGAATGTACCAATATTTAAGTTTTAATATTAAAAAATTAGATAATAGTTTTCTTAATTTAGAACATAATGAATGGTGCTATCCTACTGATAATACAATTATTAAAAATAGTTCATTTTTTGATTTATATGATGAATCTATTATTTTTGCTAGAAGGCTTTTTAAAGTTAGTTTAGATTATTTGAATAATAAAATAGCTGAAAATAATTTAAATAAAGAATTTAAAGATTTAGCTTATTCATCAGGATTAGATTGGCGTTTAAAAAGTAAAACAAAGTATTTTAAATTTTGAAAATATCAATCTTTTTCATTTATAATGGAAATTTGACTATCTGTTAAAATTTGACTAAATTTATCAAGATATTCTTCACTAATTAATTTTTGTCTTTCATTATTATTGGATAAAAAACCACATTCAATTAGTACCCCAGGTATTTTTAATCTACTATACATATAAGTACTATTAGGAATCTTTTTTATTTCTCTATTACTTTGTAAATTTTCATTTAAATATTTTTGAATTTTTAGAGCAAGTTCTTTATTTAATTCATTTTCATCATTATAAAATACTTGAGGTCCATAATAACTACTATCATTTAAATAATTAAGATGAATTGATAAATAATAATCAGCATTACTATTATTAATTATTTTAATGCGATGATCAAAGTCACTTTTTTTTCGGCGAGAAGCATTAGGAGTTCCTAAATCATAGTCACCATCACGAGTCAAAATAACTTTGGCTCCATAATTTTCTAATTTTTCTCTTAATTTTAGACTAATTTTTAAATTAATATCTTTTTCATAAATATTACCTACAACAGTTCCTGGATCAACACCGCCATGACCAACATCAATGACATAAGTTTTATTACTTAAAGGCCCACTTGCAAAAGAAGGATTAATATATAAAATAGAAGTTAAGATACAAAAACCTAAAAAACTAATTAAATATTTTTTCATAAATATATTATATGAAAAAAGAAAAGCTTTTATTTACTTTTCTTTAAGTTCTTTTAAAACTGCTAAAGAAGCAAGAGACCCATCGCTTACGGCTGTTGTTAATTGGCGAAGATTTTTTTTTCGAGCATCTCCCGCAACAAAGATACCATCAGTTTTAGTATATACTTCATCATGAGCAATAATGTATCCATTATCGTCTAATTGAACGACATTATTAAAAATTTCATTTTCGGGTATTCTTCCAATAGCAATAAATAAACCATCTATCTTTAATTCTTTAATTTTTTCTTCTTTATTTTTAATTTTAATACTTTCTAAAGATTCTTTGCCATTTAATGAAATAATATTAGAATTTAAAATAAATTCAACATTAGATTTATCTTTAAGTTCTTCAAGATATTTTTCTTCACCACGAAATTCATCTCGCCTATGAATTAAATAAACCTTTTTAGCAAGATTAGATAAATAAAGAGCATCTTCTAAAGCAGTATTACCTCCACCTATAACCGCGACAAATTTATTTTTAAAAAAATTACCATCACAAGTAGCACAATAAGAAAGTCCTTTACCAATAAATTGTTGTTCATTTAAAATATTTAAGCGACGATTTGAAGCTCCTGTTGCTATTATTATGGTTTGACTTTGATATTCATTTTTATCAGTTATTACTTTTTTGTCTTCACTAATTTTTAAGACGGTTTCATATTTTAATTCGCCACCTAATCTTTTTACTTGATTGTATAAATTATTAGCAAATTCAAAACCACTTATTGATATTATACCTGGATAATTTTCAACTTTACTAGCATTTAAAATTTGCCCACCATAACTTTTAGCTTCTAAAACTAAAACTTTTTTATTTGCTCTTAATAAATAAAGTGCACTTGTTAAACCAGCAGGTCCAGCACCAATAATAATTGTATCATACATTTATATCACCAACTTTATATTATTATTTTGGAACATCTTTTTTTATTATATTCAAAATTAAGATAAAGTAAAGGGATTATCTGTTGTTCCGTTACCATTAGTTATTTTAACATTTGATTTTAAATATAAAACTGGCTTCACTGATAACTGCGATATTGGGGGAGTAACATAACTTACACATCCATCATAATTTACAAACATAGTCCCATCGGTCAATCTAGGATTAATTGTCCATTGTGTTATTCCCTTTTCGTATAACCAATCATTTTCAACACATTCCAAAGAAATTTCTTCAGACCAAGATCTTAAATTCCTATTTAAGCAAGTATCTCTTTTTACATTACTTCCTCCGCTAGTAGCAAAACCATAATCGCTAACATACATTAAACCTATTTTTCCAATCCAATTCATGTTATTTTTATGTTCATTTTCATAAAAATAATTAGGAATAAATCCTCCACCACCAAGTGAACTATTTGTATATATAACATTACTTATATATGCTTTAGCATCTAAATTTAAACCAGTATCTTTAAAATCGCAAACTATCGTTTCGCCATTTGTTGGACATTCGCCTTTAATTTTTTCCCAGTATGCTCCATTATTTAAAATTTGTTGTAAATCAGAAAAATTCCAATCATTTCTGGAATTATTATCCCAACTAAAATTACCTATTGAATCCTTTCTAATAATTTTCATATGGCTTCCAACTGTTTGGGATTTACTTTCATCTTCACTTACTTCGGTTACATTATTCATAACTCCGATGATTTGCCATAATATTGGATTCCCTTCACTATCTCTATCACCTATATCTATATAATTATTTGGATTAGACCCAATATATCTTAAATTGTTATCATCGGTTCCTAATTCTTCTCCTAAACTTTCTTTTCCATCATATGCTAAGTTTATTGTATCTAAATTTGCATTTTCTTTCATACAGGTTACTGCATCTTTTCCTTCTGCTCCACACTTTGCTACTGCACTTCCATATACTTCTCCTATATCATTACTTTCTGTTGCTGCATTTATTACATTGATACTTGCTTCAAATGTTTGTCCTTCTACTTCATTTCCAGCAATGTCATCTATCCATAAATATAAATTGTAGGTTACTTCTTCTCCATTATTTACTACTCCATCAACTTTTGTTCCTCCACTTAATACTCCTGTGTCTAATATATATGATGTCCCTAAATTCTCTACCATTAAATTTTCTAAATCAGTATTTATTCTACTTAATTTACTTCCAACATTTGGTTTTTCTTCACTACTTTTATATAAAGCATATTTTATTTTACTTGCATCTAAGGTATTTGTACTTAATGTATTTAATGTTAAGACATAATTATTATTAATAGTACAGGTATTTGTTATGGTAAATGTATAAGGATTTGTACTTAATCCTATACTATCATTTACTGGATACGTATTATCTAATTTTATACTTTCACTTTGCTCACTAAATCCTATACTAAAACATCCTACATCCATCTCATTTTCATTTGTTTGTTCTTCGGTTATTATCCACAAAGCATATGATTGGGTTATATATAAACATCCCACTAACATTAATCCTATTATTAATAATGATAATTTATATCTTACTTTCATTTTTACCAATCCCTATTCTTAAGTTATTTAAAGTATATCAAATTTCTAACGAAAAGTCTTTATATTTTATAAAGTTATTGGTAAAATCTTGTTATTATAATTTTTTTAAAATAGTAAAAAAGCATAAAAACTATAATATTTAGTTATTTCTTTAAAACTAAATTTATAAAAAGAAATTTAAAAAGATTGTACATAATATAAATAAGAAATAGATTAAACAATTGACATAATAAACTTTTTTTCGTTTTTTAAATATTTATAAAGACAAAATAAATATCACTATTACTAAAATAATCTACTTTGCCATTCATCATTGGAAATGAAACATTCTCAGAAAAGGAAGCAAAGGTTTTATAAAGTAAAAAAGAAACTTATTAACACAATTACACTTATGCTTATTAATATTATTTTTCTTCTTTTACTTTCTTTATCAACATACTTTTCTAGTTTCATTATAATCATCCATTCTACTATGATTATAGCTCTTGACCTATCCTCCATGTCAAGTTTGAAAATATTATTTTAAACCACTTGCTATATTTGTAATTTATGCAATATACTTTAAAATATCATGTAATCTAATTTTAATTTACTTACTGATACTTTTTAATAACACTTAATTTATATGTCTACTTTCAAAAAGGGCAAACTCAAAGTTAAGATAATAGTTTTGTATTTATTTACCCTTAAGTATTTTTCTGTTTTTTTATTAATTTAGAATGAACAACAATTCTACCACCATAATTATTTTGGCATGTTGATAAAGTAAGAATTTTATCATTTTCATTTACTAAAGTATCTATGGGAGCCACATTACGTTTTTTCATTTCATTAAGCCAATTTTTCTTTTTTTCAATACTTGCAAAATTTGGCGTAATATAATAAGATTCTTTAGGAATTGTATAAATAGAAAAAATTTGAAAAAGCATATTTTCTTTTAAAGTTGATAAGTATATTACATAATTATCTTTATTATTTTGCCATTCTGATGTTAATACAAGATTTAATGATCCAAAAAGTGTTGCATCTAATCTAGAATGACCATATATAACATTATTATCTACTAAATCTATTAAGTTACCTCGAAAATCTAAAAATATCCAACCAGCTTTATTTTCACTTTTATCAAATGAATGATTCAAATAAAACTCATTATCAGATCCTTGAACAACAGGATAATTAACAGCAGTATTATTAATTTTTATATAACCAACTGTATTATTATTTTTTAATAATAATTTTGAAAAATTAACTGTTAAAAATGGGAAATTAATATAATAGAAATAATTATCATTTAAATTATTTGGAGGATTAACTAATTGTTGATTTTCATTATTATTTTTAATATCTATAATTTCATTAATTTCATTATTTATTTGTCGAATTTTGGAATTATTAATTTGCCAATTTAATATAGTATATATTGAGAAGATAAAAATAAGAAGACACAAAATAAAAATTATATTTTTTAATAACTTCTTTTGAGCTTTAACATTATTTTGTTCTTTAAAATAATCTTCTATAGAAATATATTTTTTCACTTTTATTCACCTTCTAAAATTGACTAAATAATTTCTATGAGAAAAGGAGTAAATTTATGAAAAAATTTTTTTTAATCTTTACATTCATAATACTTTTTAGCACCCAAACGGTATTTGCTGCAAGTAATTATGGAGAAGTAAAAGATATTACAAAACAGGCAGGTGATTCTCTTACTAAAGGAGAAGGAACAATTGAGACAAAGGGCGACACAACAACAATTAGATATGAAGCTTCAACATTTAAAATGTTGGAAAAAGATGAAAATGCTGCAGATGGAGAAAGACCTGGTCCAGCAGCTTGGATAGGTTTTAAAATTACTGAACCTACTGATGGAAGTAATTCAAAATTTAAAGTTACAACTCCAGATAATAAAACTATTGAAATAAGTTCTTCATCATATACCGATTATGTAGGTATTACTCCTACAAATTTAAAAAATGCTCTTTTAAAAGGAACAGTGCTTACTTATAAATATAGTTTTGACTGGGATGAAAATGGCGAGAATGATCAATTTGTTATAATTGAAATTGATCCTGAAGAAATTACATTAATTGATACAAGTGGAGAGACGGTTTGGTCACCACAGATTGCTAAAGATTTATTAGAAGCTCAAAATCCAAAAACATCAGATATTAACTTATTATTAGTTATTGGTCTTATAATAATTAGTGGATTAGGAATAACTTATTATTTTAAAAAAGCTTAAAATAAACTTTTAAATAAATGAAAAAGGAAAACCAGGTGATTTTCCTTTTTTATTATATTTAAATTTTAAGATTCTAAGATAAATGGATTATCTATTGTTCCATTTCCATTTATTATTTTAACATTTGATTTTAAATATAAGGTAGGCCAAACTCCAAAAGCATAATCTATACTTCCTGTATGGCTTACATATCCAGAAGAAAAAATGTTGTATGATCTTCCAGAATGAGAAGAATTTGAGGTCAAAAGCCACTGATAATCTTTATTTGGTTTTAGCCAATCATTTAAGGAACAACTTTCAGTATAATAGTCATATATATTCAAGTTTAAACAAGTTTTTCTGACATTACCACCAACGGCATAGCCGTAATCTGAAGGATATATTAGACCAATACCATTGTGATAATTAGAATCATTTTCTTTAGTCCATTCGTTTGGATATTCTTGATTATAAACAGCTGTTCCACGTTCATTAATGTATATATTTTTGGAATTTATCCCAACACTATTATAACCTCCCAAACTCCAGATTATTTCATTATCTATCATTTCTCTAAAGTTTAAATCTATGCCTTTTGGCAAATCTGTTTCAGATCCGCTAAAATTACATGTGTTTTTATTTCCAATTTCATTTTGAGCAGTATAACAATCTCCAATTCCGCTTTCATAATATATACCATTTAACATATTTTTTAAACTCGATTTTACCCAATTATTTTCAATAACTTCTTTTCCATAATCCCAACTGTAATTTCCAAAATCTTTTTGACCAGCTATTCCATCTTGTCTTATTATTTTTAAATGACTACCAGTTATTTCACTTCCATCTTCTTGTTCGCTTCTTAAATTGTTCATGACTCCAATAATCCGCCATTTTTCTCCATTAAATGATACATAATTATTTGGATTAGACCCAATATATCTTAAATTATTATCATCGGTTCCTAATTCTTCTCCTAAACTTTCTTTTCCATCATAGGCTAAATTTATTGTATCTAAATTTGCATTTTCTTTCATACATGTTACAGCATCTTTTCCTTCTGCTCCACACTTTGCTACTGCACTTCCATATACTTCTCCTATATCATTACTTTCTGTTGCTGCATTTATTACATTGATACTTGCTTCAAATGTTTGTCCTTCTACTTCATTTCCAGCAATGTCATCTATCCATAAATATAAATTGTAGGTTACTTCTTCTCCATTATTTACTACTCCATCAACTTTTGTTCCTCCACTTAATACTCCTGTGTCTAATATATATGATGTCCCTAAATTCTCTACCATTAAATTTTCTAAATCAGTATTTATTCTACTTAATTTACTTCCAACATTTGGTTTTTCTTCACTACTTTTATATAAAGCATATTTTATTTTACTTGCATCTAAGGTATTTGTACTTAATGTATTTAATGTTAAGACATAATTATTATTAATAGTACAGGTATTTGTTATGGTAAATGTATAAGGATTTGTACTTAATCCTATACTATCATTTACTGGATACGTATTATCTAATTTTATACTTTCACTTTGCTCACTAAATCCTATACTAAAACATCCTACATCCATCTCATTTTCATTTGTTTGTTCTTCGGTTATTATCCACAAAGCATATGATTGGGTTATATATAAACATCCCACTAACATTAATCCAATTATTAATAATGATAATTTATATCTTACTTTCATATTACCAATCCCTATTCTTAAGTTATTTAAAGTATACAATAATTTAACATTTTTAGCAAATATATTAGTAGTAATTTTAGTAACTCCCTATAAAAATTTTATGTTTAAATCAAAGTAGAAAAAACTAGAAAAACAAATACAGAAATTAGTAATTTAATTTAGCTATAATTAATTCTCTTTTAGCATGAAAAAAAACTTAACAATTAAGTTAAGCTTCTAAGATAAATGGATTATCCTCTGTTCCATTTCCATTTATTATTTTTATATTATTAATAAGATAAACTACAGGTGCTACTGAACCAGAATCTATATGAGATGTAGCATAACCCATTACACCATTATCTCCTGGAGCCAATATCCTATTTACTTTATTTTCATTTGGAATAGATGCTGTTATAGTCCAATACCAACTACTTGATGGTTTTAACCAATCATCATAACCGCATTTTTCAGTATAGTACAAACTCATATAATTATTTATGCATAAATTTCTCATACTTTTACCAACGGCATAACCATAATCTGATGGATACATTAAACCAATTCCATTGTAAAATTCATTGTCTATCTCTTTAGACCATTCACTTTTATTTTGATTATTATTTCCTGTTTGAATTCCTCGTTCCTTTTTATAAATTTCAGCTGGTACAACATCAGTTGTGTCGACGCCTCCAACATTCCATACTAAATTTGTATCTATCATGCTTCTTGAATTACTGTTTATACCTTTTACTAGCCCACTTTCTTGTGTAAAATCGCAAGTTGTAGGTTCACTAATACTTGTGGTATAACATTCACCGCTTGTACTATTATAATATATTCCATTTAACATATCTTTTAATGCGGATATTGTCCAATCATTTGATGATTTATTATCCCAATAGTATTTTTCTAAATTTTCTTGGCCAGAAATTCCATTAGTTCTAATTATTTTCAAACGTTCTACTTTTTCTCCATTTTCATTTTTTACTTTCATGACTCCAATAATCCGCCATTTTTCTCCATTAAATAATACATAATTATTTGGATTTGCACCAATATATCTTAAATTATTATCATCGGTTCCTAATTCTTCTCCTAAACTTTCTTTTCCATCATATGCTAGGTTTATTGTATCTAAATTTGCATTTTCTTTCATACAGGTTACGGCATCTTTTCCTTCTGCTCCACACTTTGCTACTGCATTTCCATATACTTCTCCTATATCATTACTTTCTGTTGCTGCATTTATTACATTAATACTTGCTTCAAATGTTTGGCCTTCTACTTCATTTCCAGCAATGTCATCTATCCATAAATATAAATTGTAGGTTACTTCTTCTCCATTATTTACTACTCCATCAACTTTTGTTCCTCCACTTAATACTCCTGTGTCTAATATATATGATGTCCCTAAATTCTCTACCATTAAATTTTCTAAATCAGTATTTATTCTACTTAATTTACTTCCAACATTTGGTTTTTCTTCACTACTTTTATATAAAGCATATTTTATTTTACTTGCATCTAAGGTATTTGTACTTAATGTATTTAATGTTAAGACATAATTATTATTAATAGTACAGGTATTTGTTATGGTAAATGTATAAGGATTTGTACTTAATCCTATACTATCATTTACTGGATACGTATTATCTAATTTTATACTTTCACTTTGCTCACTAAATCCTATACTAAAACATCCTACATCCATCTCATTTTCATTTGTTTGTTCTTCGGTTATTATCCACAAAGCATATGATTGGGTTATATATAAACATCCCACTAACATTAATCCAATTATTAATAATGATAATTTATATCTTACTTTCATATTACCAATCCCTATTCTTAAGTTATTTAAAGTATACAATAATTTAACATTTTTAGCAAATATATTAGTAGTAATTTTAGTAACTCCCTATAAAAATTTTATGTTTAAATCAAAGTAGAAAAAACTAGAAAAACAAATACAGAAATTAGTAATTTAATTTAGCTATAATTAATTCTCTTTTAGCATGAAAAAAACTTAACAATTAAGTTAAGCTTCTAAGATAAATGGATTATCCTCTGTTCCATTTCCATTTATTATTTTAACATTTGATTTTAAATATAAAACTGGTTTAATTGAATATGCTGCAAGGTCTGAATCAATTGTTGAAACTGTTCCATCATTTTTTATTCGCCAAACTACATAATTATAATATGTTTGCGGTGTCATAGTAAATTGCTGATATTCTAGTGGTGCAAGATAATTGCTATCTTTACAATCTGTATTATTCAATTTATCAGTATCTGTTTTTAAGCAAATACTTCTAGAATAATTATTAGTACCACTAGCAGCATAACCATAATCTGATGGATATATTAAGCCTATTTTACCAGTCCATTTTGATTCATAAGTATTGTCGTTACCAGTTAATCCTCCACGTTCATAATCATAGCATTGTTTAGTTGAAGTGGAATAATCTGAATAACCCCCAAGATTCCATGAAATATTAGCTATTAAATTTTTAGCTTCATCTTTTAAGGTATCGTTCCAGTATGTTCCACTATTTAGTATATCTTTAAGAGTTGATTTTGAATAGTCATTAGTCTGATTTTCATCAAAAACATAATCACCTATTGTTTTAGCTGTTATTATTTTTAAATGGCTTCCTATGCTTTGTGTTTCACTTCCATCTTCACTTACTTCGGTTATATTATTCATAACCCCAATAATTCGCCATAGTTCATTATTAAATGATATATAATTATTTGGATTAGACCCAATATATCTTAAATTATTATCATCGGTTCCTAATTCTTCTCCTAAGACTTCTTTTCCATCATATGCTAGGTTTATTGTATCTAAATTTGCATTTTCTTTCATACATGTTACGGCATCTTTTCCTTCTGCTCCACATTTTGCTACAGCACTTCCATATACTTCTCCTATATCATTACTTTCTGTTGCTGCATTTATTACATTGATACTTGCTTCAAATGTTTG
>CANQIN010000003.1 GCA_947623995.1 uncultured Bacilli bacterium
ATTTTAATGGCTGAACTGGTGGCAATCTCAATTGAAGATGTAGAAAAATCGGTTTGGGTAACGATTCTTCCTTTAGCACTTTTAGCGGGTTTAGAAATTCTTTTAGCTTTTATCTCAATTAAATCACGGCATTTTAGGGCTCTTTTTGATGGCAAACCTTCCTTAATTGTTTGTGATGGTAAAGTAAATTATAAAGAGATGATTAAACAACGTTATAGTATGGATGATTTACTTATCAGTTTAAGACAAAAAGAAATCAAAGATATTGAAGAAGTAGAGTATGCTTTTCTAGAGCCTAATGGTAAATTATCAATCTTTAAATATAATTTTTTTCATACTAAAACTACTTATCCAATGCCTTTAATATTAGATGGCGAGATTAATAAAAAAACCTTAGAATATTTAAAACATGATAAATCTTGGCTAGAAGAAAAACTTGCTTTAAGGCATTTAACCATTGATGAAGTCTTCTATGCTTTTTATAAAAAAAATAAAATTTATATAATTACTAATACTGAACTTTAATTCGACAAATTATTTAAAGTAAATGTGTTATAACATTATTGTGATATTATGAAAAAGAAATTATTAATTATGTTTTTTGCCCTTTTATTAGGAGGGTCTATGGCTTTAATAACTTTATATAAGTTAAATTTTAAAGCTAAAACTTATCCAGTAGCCATCTATCAATTAGGCGTTTATAAAAGCTACGATAATGCTTTAAAAAAAGCTCAAACGGCAAAAGGGGCAATTATTATTTCTCATGATGATAATTACCAAGTAATCGGGGCAATAGCAAGTTCTAAAGAGTCGCAAAATAAATTAGCTAATTTATTAAAAAATGAACAATTAGATTATTATTTAAAAGAATTAGATTTAAATGAAGAATCTAAAGAAACCATTGATGAATATGAATTATTAATTAATAAAACTGATGATTTAGAAGTTTTAAAAAAATTAAATGAAGAATTATTAAAAAGTATTTTAGAGAGGATGAAGTAAATGAAAGATATGCCATTAGATGAACAACCAAGAGAAAAAGCCTTAAAATATGGATTTTCTTCTTTAAGTGATGCCGAATTATTAGCTATCTTACTTAGAACGGGAACAAAAGAATTAAATGTTAAAGAGTTAGCCTTAGAAATATTAAAAGAAATGAATAATTTAAATGGCTTACAAAATAGTCGAATATCAAAACTTTCTAGTATCAAAGGAGTTGGCAAAGTTAAAGCCATTACCATCTTAGCGGCTTTAGAATTAGGCAAAAGATTTAATAAAGAAAATAATTTTAAAGCTCTTAAAATAAGAGAAACTAAAGATGTTTACAATGCTTATAAAGATGAATTAGAAAATGATGTTCAAGAAAAGTTTATGGCCGTTTTTTTAAATAATCAAAATATTGTTTTAGCAAGTAAAATTTTATTTGTGGGGGTTTCCAATCAAAGTTTAATTGAACCTAAAATTATTTTTAAAGAAGCCATGCTTTATAATGCAACTAGATTAATTGTTATTCATAATCATCCCAGTGGTAATCCCTCTCCTAGTAAAGAAGATTATTTAGTAACAGACCAAATTATGGAAGCAGGTAATTTACTTAATATTAGATTAATAGACCATTTAATAATTGGTAAAGAAAAATATTTTAGTTTTTATGATTATATTAAAGGAGGAGTAGTTCATGAATAAAAAAGTAATTATTCTTTTTATTTTATTTATCTTTTTAATGTTTTATTTTTTAAAAGATCCTGTATTAGCTTTATTATTTAAAAATGATTTTAATTTAGAAACCAAAATATGTAATGATGAAGAAAATTATCAAAAATTAAAAAAAGAATATGATGAATTATTAGAATATAAAACAATTATTAATGATAATATTATTAGTAAAGTAATTATTCATGACCCTTTAGAGTTTTTTCAATCTATAACTATTATTAAAGGTAAAGAAGATAATATTAATGTAGGAGATTTAGTTGTTAATGAACTAGGTTTAGTAGGTATTATTAGTAAAGTAAATAAACATACTTCTATTGTTGAATTACTTCCTAATAAAAATACTCATATTGCTGTTCATATCGGTGATGTGGATGGTTTACTGGAAAGTGATAATGGCAAGTTAATTATTAAAAATATTACTAGAAATGATAATATTAACGTTGATAGTGAAGTAACTACCTCAAATTATAGTTTACTACAAACTGGTTTATTAATTGGTAAAGTAAAAGAAATTCATGAAACAAAAGAAAATTTAAGTTATGAAATCTTAGTTGAGCCAAGTGTCGATTTTAATGATTTAAATTATGTAAGTATTAGAAAGAATGATAACTATGAATAAGATAATTGCCTTTTTACCATTTGTTTTTTTTAATGAAGATGATACTTATCCTTTTATTTTATGTTTTGCTCTAACCTTTGATTTTCTAATTTATAATACTTATTTTTTAAATACTATCTTTTTTACCGTTTTATATTTATTAAATAAAGAATTTAAAACTAAACATAATTTATTTTTATATCTATTTAGAAATGTTTTAAATTTAACAATTGGTTTATTATTTTATAGTTTAATAAATAGTATAATTTTACCAATCGAAAATTTTATTTGGACTTATCTTATAAATATCTTAATTTCAACAATTATTTTTCTCTTCCATAAAAAAACTTTAGTCATAAAATAAATTAATTAATCATATGCTTTTTTAGGTGAGAGTAATGAATGAAATAGAATTAGTAAAAAAAAGACATCAACAAAGATTACAGAAAATAAATAAAGATAGTAATAAAGATGATAAAAAAATTAGTAAAATCTTTTCTAAAATTTTATTAAGTGTTATTTTTATTTTAATAAGTTGTATTTATATTCATTTAGATGAAGGCAATTTAGATAAATTTAAAAAATATTTTTTTGAAGATAATTTAACTTTTGCTAAAATAAATGAAGGCTATCATAAATTATTTGGATCGTTATTTCCTAGCGTAACTAATAATGAAGATACCGTCTTAGCTAGCAATAATGTTTCTTTAAATGAAGTAGAAGCTTATAATGATGGGTATAAAATTATAGCTACTAAAAATTCTCCTATCAGTGTTATTACTAGCGGAATTATTGTTTTTTTAGATGAAAAAGAAGGATATGGTAAGACCGCGATTATTCAAGGAATAGATGGCTATGATATTTGGTATGGCAATATTACTGATCCAAGTGTTAAGTTATATGATTATGTTGAAAAAGGGACTATTCTAGCTAATAGTAATGATGATTTTTACTACAATGTTTTTTATAAAGATGGTAATAAAGTAAGCTATGAAGATTATTACAAACAAATGGCAAATTAATTACTTTACTTACTTTTACTTTTTTTTAGCTTTTTTATGTGGTTATTTTAAAAATAGTTGTTTCATTTTTTTAATTGTAATTATTCATGAATTAGGACATATTTTAACCATTAAATTATTTAAATATCAAATTTTATCTATAACACTTTATCCATTTGGCGGAATAACTAAAATAGATAAACCCATTAATTCATCTATCAATAAAGAACTTCTAATCGCGTCTTCTGGTATTTTAATGCAACTCGTATTAAGTTTATTTATTCATGATAAATTATTTAAATATTATAATTTAATGATTATGCTTTTTAATATCTTACCAATTATTCCTTTAGATGGTCATAAAATAGTTAATTTAATATTAGATAAATTCTTACCATATGAATCTTCTTTAAAATATAGTAATTATCTTAGTATTATATCTTTAATAATATTTATTATTTATAATATAATAAGTCCTAATAAAAACTATTTAATCTGTTCATTTTTAATTTTTACCATTATTATGACTCTTAAAAATCAAAAATATTTAATTAATAAATTTTATTTAGAAAGATACTTATATTCTTTTCCCTATCATAAAATTGAAAGTAATCAAGAAACTAATATTCATCTTTTAAAAAAGAATACTCTTCATTTTTTTAAATATCATAATCGTTATATTCATGAAAAAGGTTTATTAAAACAAATTTTTAAACAATAATAAAAAACAAATTTTTAAACAATAATACTGTGAAAAATTTTTAAAAATGTTACATAAATAAAAATGAATAATTAGTAAAAATGTTACATAACAAAATATATGAATTTTATAAAAAAAAAATAAATTAATAATTAGTAAAAATGTTACATTTTTTTGTTAAAAACACTTTCTTGTCATTTAAGACAGGGAGGTATAAGTTATGTTAAATGATAATGAAAAGAAAAAGTATGAAATCATTAGTAAAGTTATTAATGGTGAAATAACAAGAAAGGAGGCAATGGCTGATTTAAATTTATCTAGACAACAAATTTATAGATTAATTAAAATATATAAATCAAAAGGTCAAGAAGGTTTTATTCATGGTAATCGTGGTAAAGAAAATAAAAATAAATTAGATGAAAAAATAATTGAAGAATTAGAAGAAATTTATTTAACTGATTTTTATGATTTTAATTTTGAACAATTTTATGAAAAGAAAGTATTAGGCAACTATAATATATCTTATGATGCAATGCTTAAACGATTTACTAATGATGATATTATCTCTCCCTTTGCACATAAAAAAACAGTAAAAAGGTATAATGAAAAAATGAAAAATGTAATAGAAAAGGAAGAAAAAGTTGAACCAGAAAAAGTTGAATTATTTAAGTCAAGAATAATAGCAGCTGAAAAAGCACATATAAGAAGATCTAATAATTTATTTGTATTTGGACAAGAAATACAGATGGATGCTTGTCAAGGAGTATGGTTTGGTAAAATCCCCTCTTACTTACACTTAGTCGTAGATAAAGCAACCAAAAAAGTTTTATTTGGATGGTTTGAGTATGAAGAAATCACAAGAGGATATTTTGTTTTACTATTCAATACCATAATTAACTATGGAATACCCGCAAAAATTAAAACAGACAATAGAAGTTCATTCTCTGCAAATAATGCAAAAAATAAGGAAAAAAAGACTTTTTTAACACAGTTTGGAAAAGTTTGTGAAAGATTAAATATTGTTTTAGAAACTTCTAGTATTCCTACAGCTAAAGCTAATGTTGAAAGAGAAAATGGAACATTCAAAAAAAGATTAGCTGCTGAATTAAGATATGAAAATATAACAACAATTGATGAAGCTAATGACTATCTAAATAAAGTTTTTATACCATACATGAATAAAAAATTTTCTTATGCAATTGATGAAAAAACATCTGTAATGAGAAAAAATACATATACAGAAGAAGAATTAAAATTAATAATATCCGAAAGAACAAATAAGATTATTGATAATGCTTCCTCAATCTATTACAACTATAATTACTATGTTCCAGTTGATCCTAACACAGGAGATATTACATGTTTTTCAAAAGGAACTGAATGTACTTTTATAATTAATTATGATGGTGATTATTGGGGTAAAATTGAAAATCATTATTATCAATTATTAAAATTAGAAAATCGTGATTCAATTATGAAAAAAGAAAGTAAAATTGAACAGCCAAAAAAAGAACATCAAAAATTTATTCCACCTGCAAATCATCCTTGGCGAAAAAATATGATGCTCAAACGTTAATATTGGGGCTTTGCCCCAAACCCCAAGGTTTATCGCTTAGGGCTTTCAAAAAAAGAAATATATATCTTTTTTGCTTAGCATTATTTAAGTGCTCTGGTCACTCCTCAGTGTTGCCATATCCCCTTAAATAACAATTACTATTATATTTATTGTTTACAAATTGTCAATATTTTAATAAGAGACATTTTCACTAATTATTAGCGAATTACACTTATTTTTAGATAGAGACATTTTCACTAATTATTTGTAAAAAAATTAGAGACATTTTTGCTAATTATTCACAGTTTTAAACAATAATACTTTACATTCATCTAAAATATGATTAAAATAATCACTTAAAGGAAGTGTTAGTATGTTTGATTTAAAAGCTTATTTAGTTGAATTTGATACTTTAATGAGTGAGACAATTGAAGTATTAATTGATGAAACATCAAAAATTTATGATGAAGCAATTTATGAAATAATTCTTCATTCTACAATAAATTTAAAAAAAATTATTACTAATACTTCATATGATAAAGTATATTCTGTGTATCCATTTAAAGGAATTAATAATATTTTTGATATCAATATTAAAGCTTTAGATGAAATAGAAAGATTAGTATATCATTTAAAACAAAAAGAATACATAAGTATTGATATTAATTTAATGCTAGCTAGATTACTTATCTGTGAAAAAAATAATTTAATGGCTGTATGTAAATTATATGTTCCTAAAAATAAACAAGTAGATTGTCATAAAAATATTGAAAATAATATTCATAAAAGAAATTTATTAAAGTCTCTTACTAATAATTTTTATTATTTAGGAGTTAGTAAAGAGCCGGATTTAATTCTTTATAATGTTTTTGAAAATAATCTTAAAGATGAATATAAAATACCAGTAATTGAAAATATTATTAATTATCATTATGAAGGTAATTTATTAAGAGAAAGAATAAATGAAATAGTAAAAAGGTGAAGAAATGGAAGATGAATTTGATTTAGTAACTGAAAATTTAAATAATAATATTATTGAAATTAATAAAATATTACTTAATATTTGTAATACCAGTGAAGAAATTAAACAATTAATTACCGTTTATTATAAAAATATATTAGATTTAGAAACCGGAATCCCATATGAATTAAAATATCCTTATACAGGAATGAAAGAAGAAATTATTTATCGCGTTAATGTTATTAATAATTTAGCTGAATTATTAAGAAAATTAAGTAAAATAAAATATTCCAATAATGATTTAAATAAAGAATTTCTTAATTTATTAAACAAAGAAAGACAATTTTATATAACTTATGGCAAAATCTTTTTTGAGCCAATTGCTTGGGAGGAATGGCAAAATTTTGTTAAAGAAAAATTAACTTTAAGAAAAGAATTAATTCACACACTTATCCTAGCAATTAGATTATTACAAGATGAATATCCTGAAGAAGCTTTAGATGAATTTCATGAATTAGATGATATAGGTGAGAATAAAAAATATGAAATATTAGATTTTATGGCCGAATATCATATTGAACAGAGATATATAAAAGATTATTTTATAAATAATACTATCAATAATTTTATTGATGTAATATTTAATCGTTAAAAAGAATAGAATTATAGTAGCATTTTGTTTGACATTAAGACGAATATTTGATAGAATTTAGTTGTTTTATGAAAAAGAAGCAAAGCTTTTATAAAACCGCACGAAAAAGGTTAAAAATCAAGAAAATTGATACCTTCACGGCGCGTCTTAATTAAAGTTAAAGAGGAGGTAAGAAATGAAAGCTATTTTTGTAACAGGTGGGAAACAATATTATGTAAATGAAGGAGATACTATTTATGTTGAAAAAATAGATGCTCCAGTTGACAGCGAAGTTACTTTTGATGAAGTATTATTTGTTGATGGCGTTGCAGGGGACCCAATTGTTGAAGGCGCTAAAGTGGTATGTAAGGTTGAAAAACAAGGAAAACAAAAGAAAATTATTGTTTTTAAATATCATCCTAAGAAGAAATATCGTAAAAAACAAGGACATCGTCAACCATATACTAAATTAGTAGTTAAAAAGATTGTGAAATAATGATTACAGTTAAAATTAAAAAAGAAAAAAAGGAAGTAAAACAAATTCTTTTTTCCGGTCATGCTTTATATAAAGATTTTGGAAAAGATATTGTATGTGCTGGAGCATCAGCTATTTTAACGACTAGTGTAAATGCTATCTTAAAATATGATAAAAATGCTTTAAAATATACAATTGAAGATGATGTTTTAGTTAAAATTTTAAAAACGGATAAAATTATTAATTTATTAATTGACAATATGATTGATTTATTAAAAGAATTAAGTAATGATTATCCTAAAAATATTATAGTTAGAGAGGATGAAGAAAATGAATAATTTAATGAAGTTAAACATCCAATTATTTGCTCATAAAAAAGCCCAAACATCTACTCAAAATGGTAGAGATAGTGAAGGAAGAAGATTAGGGGCTAAAGTTGGTGATGGACAACTTGTTAGTGCAGGTAGTATTTTATATCGTCAAAGAGGTACTAAAATCTATCCTGGTACTAATGTAGGTATGGGAAAAGACCATACATTATTTGCTAAAATAACTGGTAAAGTTAAATTTGAACGTTTAGGAAGAGATAAAAAGAAAGTAAGCGTTTATGAAGGATAAAAGATTTTGTAAAGATAATGCAAAATCTTTTTTTTATTTTGGCAAAAATGTGATATGATAATAGCAGGGTGAGAGTATGAAAGAGAATAGAAAAAAAGTAATAATGTATACAACATTAGGAATAATTGCTCTAGGAATAGTTGCTTTAACAGTAACTTATGCTTATTGGCGATTAACTAAAGAACAAACTAAAAAGAATGTTATCCAAACAGGTTGTTTTAGTATTAATTTTACTGGAGAAAATGATATAACATTAAATAAAGCTTATCCAATGAAACCAGAAGAATTGGAAAACTTTTTAAGTACAGAAACACCATATCATTTTACTATAGAAAATACTTGTGATAATTTAGCAACAGCTACAATAAATTTAGAAAGCTTAAATGCAGGATCAGAAAAACAATTAAATGATGAATATATAGATGCAATACTTTATGAAACTGATTATCATAATAATTTAAATAGCGAAAAGCAGTTAAATGAAAGTATGTATAATGATGAAAATAAAGTAATAAGTAATTCACTACATGCTTATGAGTTATACAATTTTGTATTACAAAAGGGAGAAACCAAGAGTTTTAATCTATTACTTTATATGGATTCAAATACCCCAATGGAAACTGCCAATATGAATGCGACTTGGAAAGGGAAAATAACATTAAGTGCTGGCTATAAAGAAGAAAAGGTAAGTATTCCAACAATTGAATTAGGAAATGATATTCAACCAGTAGAAAATGGTGATGGACTTTATGCTGTTTCTCATGATGTAAGTGAGATAAGTACCAATTGGAATCAAACAGAATATCGATATGCAGGAGCAAATGTTAACAATTACGTATCATTTAATAATGAAATTTGGCGAGTAATAGGTAAAGTAAATGTTCAAACTGATAACGGAGTTGAACAAAGATTAAAAATAGTAAGAACTGAAGTAGAAGGCCAAAAAGGATTTGGCAATCATGCATGGAATAAAACAACAAAAAATGATTGGACAATATCAACATTAAAAGATATGTTAAATGGAATATATTATGAAAGTAGCAGTGGTGATTGCTATATGGGAGATAGTGGTGATACAGCTGAACAATTAACTTGTGACTTTACAGGAGAAGGTATAATGCCTAAAGGTTTAAATTCAATATCACAAAATATGATCGATAAAGATATTTTATGGAATATTGGCGGATATAGTGATAATGAAATTACAATAGATCAATTTTATGAAAAAGAACGTGGTAATATTTATGGTAACAATTATTATTCTACACATCCAGTAGAATGGAGTAACGAAACAGATATTGGGGGGAAACATAATGGAATAGGTTTAATTTATCCAAGCGACTATGGTTATGCAACATCTGGAGGAAAAGCGTGCTTTGAAGTAAATATTAATGAAACTGATACAAATTGTGGTACAAATAATTGGTTAAAGCCAAAAAACAATTATATGTGGTTTTTAACTACAGATACTCATCGTGGATATGATACCTTTATAATAGGTTCTGAAGGTCATATTTATATGGAGGAAAATGTTGATTTTGCATATGAAATTTGGCCAACTCTATACCTAAAATCTTCAGTTAAAATAACATCTAATCCTCATCTAGAACAAGATTATGGAAGTATTGATAATCCATTTCAATTAATTGATACTTCATTGTAAAATTTGTGTCTAAGACTAACTTGTTTTAAGTTAGTTTCTTTTATTATGTGCTATACTTAATATATACTAGGTGATGTTATGAATGAGATAGATACTAAATTAAAAAATATTTTATATAAAAAGATTGATATAAATGATGAAGATACCTCAGAAAAATACTTTAATCATTTAGATCATTTAATTGATGCTGTAATTAAAATAAGATTTAAAAATATTAAAAATAATTTCTTAAGTATCGATGAAATGGATTATTTTTTAAAACAAGGTATTGATTTTGTCTGTGATAAAAAAGATGAAAAATATTTAAAATTAATTACTGAAGAAATAATAAATAAAATTAAAACAACTATTAATTATCCTGTTGATATTAATTTTAATGACTTACATCACTTTGTTTTAGATGTTTATCATATGGTTAGTTATGCGGATACTTTTCCAAAAGAAACTGTTAATGATATGTATAGTTTAATCTTAAATAAAATAGAAGATGCTTACTTTAAATTAACTAAAAAAGAAATTAAAGATGAATTATGTGAAGAATTAGATTTTACTTCTAAAAAAGAAAAAACTATTATAACAAGTTATAAATTAAAAAAAGTTAATGAAAAAATTAAAAAAAGAGAATATGATAAATTAGGAATATCAAAAAAAGATTTAGAATTAAAGCTTAAAGATAAAAGAAAAAGTATCTTAAATATTAAAGATATTATAAAAAATAAAATTATAATTAGTGAAGATAATTTTAAATATTTTGAAGAAAGATTTATTCAAGGTTCTTTAACTAGTGAAGAAATAACTAAATTATTAAATTGTGAAAATAAAATTAGTTTAAAAATTTTAAAGAAATATAATGAAGCATTATTAGAAATTAGTAAGAATATTGAAATTGATAAAGTTGAAAAAAATAAATTATTATATCAAAGAAGACATAAAGTTGGTTTTGATTATAATAATTTTGTTATTGTAAATAATACTGATTATTTATATTATGTTGAAGAAATTATTAAAAGTTTACCAGAATATTTAAAAGAAAAGATTATTAATAATGCTAAAACTTATGAAGAAATAACTTTTTTAATTCCTTTTTTAGAATTCTTTCCTGAATTAAATGTCGATAAATACTGTAAAATATTAAAAAATTATTCGGTAGTTAAAGAAAGTATTTTAAAAGATAAAGTATGCAAGGAAAGGTATATTTCTGACCAAGAATGGCTTACAAATCATCTTTTAGATATTATTACTTTATCTTTAGGTTATTCTTCGGTTAATGAAGCTGAATATGCTTTACTGGGAAAAGAAATATATGATAAAAATCCTTTAAGAAGTTCTAAATATGCGGAATTTTATTTAAAGATGCTTAATAAAAATAGTTCATATTTACCAATAATTACAAATAATTATCAAGGATATAGTTATGAATTAAGTAATTATCATGATAAAGAAAGATTATTAATTGGGGTTAATTGTGAAGGTAGTTGTATGGATTTATTTCATAATAAAGGAAGAGAAACTTATGAAAAAGTCTTATTAGATAAAGATGCTGATGTTGTTATGATAAAAGATCCTAATCATAATTTTTATGGCAGAATTTTAGTATTTCGTAAAGGTAATTTTGTTTTAATGGGACCAATTAGAAATAAAAGTATTAAACATGATCGTAATGAATTTGATAAAAATTTAGTTAAACATATTGCTTTAAATATCTTAAAAGAAAGTATGAAGAATAATGATAATATTGATTTTGTTTTTATGGCTAATACCACATTTTATAATGATAAAGGAAAGTCGATAAATGATTTTATGGTTTTAAATGATGAGCGATTTGCTACACTTTTTCCACATGCTGATTTAGATGAAAAAGTATTAGTTTTAGCTTATAATCCAGATAAAAAATATGTATCATTTAATGTTAATTCTAAAGAAGAGTACCATCTGTCTCATCAAAAAATTAATTATAATCCTAGTAATGAAGATGTATTAAGAATTATTGCGATTAATAAATTATTAAATCCTAGTAATGATAATACTATTAAACCTTTTGATAAAAATGATTATTTAAAAGTAATTGTTGGTGAATGTTGGTTTTTAGCCTTAAGAAAAGATTATACTATTTTAGAATGTTTACTTCCTAATGCTGATAAATTAAGTGTTAATGAATTTGTCAATGCAAAAATGAAATTAATGGAAAATGCTGAAATAAATAAACCTCCTATGTTATAATAAAAATAACAAAGGAGGATTCTTTATGTTTCAAGATGAAGTAAAACTTAAATTAGTTGCTGGTAAAGGTGGCGATGGCTGTACTTCTTTTCGAAGAGAAAAATATGTTCCTATGGGTGGACCTGATGGTGGAACTGGTGGCCATGGGGGAAATATTGTTTTTGTTGCTGAAAAAGGATTAAAAACGTTAGTTGATTTAAAATATCATAAAATTATTAAAGCAACTAAAGGAGAAAATGGTAAGGGTAAAAATATGACTGGTAAAGACGCCAAAGATGTGATTATTAAAGTCCCTTTAGGAACGACTATTTATGATGATGATACAAATCTTATTCTTGCAGATTTAACGGTTGATAAAGAAAGTGTTATTGTTGCCCATGGTGGAAGAGGGGGAAAAGGTAATAAAGCTTTTGCAACTCATGATAAACCAGCCCCATCTTTTTCTGAACTTGGTGAACCAGGTGAAATAAGATACATTAAATGTGAATTAAAATTACTTGCTGATGTTGGGTTAATTGGGATGCCTAGTGTCGGTAAATCATCTATTTTGGCAAGTGTATCTAATTCTAGTCCTAAAATTGCTAGCTATCATTTTACGACTTTAAACCCTAATTTAGGTGTTGTAACCTTAAAAGATCAATCTACCTTTGTATTAGCAGATTTACCAGGTTTAATTGAAGGCGCTAGTCTTGGAGTAGGGCTAGGTATTAAATTTTTAAGACATGCTTCTCGTTGTAAGATTTTAGCCCATGTTATTGATATGTCAGCAAGTGAAGGAAGAAATCCTATCGAAGATTATGAAACAATTAGAAAAGAAATTAATTCTTATAGTGAAAAATTAGCAAATAAAAAAGAAGTTATTATTGCTAATAAAATGGATCTTCCAAGTGCTAATGATAATCTAAAATTATTTAAAAAACGTTATCCTGATAAACAAATATTTGAAGTATCAGCTCTTAATCATACCGGTTTAAATGAATTATTAGAATATTTAAAACAAATGTTAGATACAATATTAGATGAAAAAGTCTATAATGAAGATGAATATGAAAGTACCATTATTTATCGCTTTAAAAATGAAAAACCATATACAATTAGTAAGGAAGAAGGTATATGGATAATTAAAGGTAAAGAAATTGAAAAATTATTTGCTATGACTAGATTTGATGAAGAAGAAGCTATTGATAGATTAATGCGTAAATTAAGAGGAATGGGTATTGATGAAGAATTAGAACGTTTAGGAGCTAAAAAAGGCGATGAAATAGAAATTAATAATTATATCTTTGAATGGAAAGATTAATTAGTTAATTTTAAAACGGAACCTACAACAATTTTTTCTTTAGTTTGAGTAGGAATTAAAAATATATGAACTTTTTTCTTATCTTTTTTAACATGAATTATTTTATTTTTAGGGACATCTCTAAAAATTTTTTCTACTTGATAATCTAAATTAGTTACTAAAATATTAATATTATTTTTTCTAAGATATGTTGTAACTGTATTAGTATTAGGATAATAAATAATTTTATCATTTACTTTATTAGCTAAAACTTTTTCTTTTAAACTTTTAACTTTAATAACTTCATAATGTTTTAAACCTAATTTTATTTTCATAAACAATCACCTTACTAAATTATATATTTATCTTGTCAAATTAGAACAAAAAGATTTTTTTAAATAAAAAAGTATGATATAATTTTTAAAGAATAAAAGATGGGTGAAGAATATGTTTGGAAAAATTAAATTTATTAGTGAATCTGCAGCTCATGTAGAAAATACTTTAAGTGCTGATGAAACAACCGATTTAATGAATTTACATGTTATTTTTGAAGCGCCAAATCAAAGAATTTTAGGTGAAGTAGCGGAGATAAATCCTGATAATATTAAAATTACGTTTTTAGGTGAATATATTGATGACAGGTATGTTAATGGTGTTATAAGAAAACCTTTAATATCTAGTAGAATAAGAGTTATAAATCAAACTGAATTACAAAAATTAATTGGTTTAAAAGATGATAATACTTTTGAATTAGGCAAAAGTGCTATTTATAAAAATTATACTGTTTATCCTAGTATAAATGATTTCTTTTCTAATCATTTCTTTATCTGTGGTAACTCTGGTTCTGGTAAAACACATGGTGTATCAAGAATTATTCAAAATGTTTTTAAAGATGTAAAAGTATTAAAGAAAAATTCTAATATTTTCTTATTTGATGCTTATGGCGAATATAAGCATGCTTTTAGATCAATTAATGAGTATAATCCTGACTATCAATATAAATTTATTACTTCTAATATTCAAGAAGACAGTGATGTACCTCTAGAAATACCAATGTGTTTATTAAAACTTGATGATATGGCTTTACTTTTGCAAGCATCTACTCACAGTCAATTGCCAATCATCGAAAGAACTATTAGACTTGCCAAAATATTCTCTCAAAACAGTCAAGAAAGTGAAACATATAAAAATCATTTAATTGCTAAAGCACTGCTTGCCATTTTATTTAGTAATCAAACAACTGCCCAAAAGAAAAATCAAATTTTTACAATAGTTGAAACTTGTCACACTAAAGATTTTGATTTCGATACAAGAATAGCTGGAGTAGGTTTTACAAGAAGTTTTGCTGAATGTTTTGAAATCGATTCTAATGGTAATTTTGGTGAATCAGTTTTAATTACCGATTATATTTTAAAACATATTAATGAAGAATTAGAAGAAACTAAAGAACCAGAAACTTATTCTTACTCAATGCTTGATTTTTCTAAAGCTCTAGAATTTACTTTAATCAGTGAAGGTTTCTTAAATAATCAAGCTGTAGCTGATGATGCCACAATATTAAAGGTACGTATTAGTTCGATTTTAAATACTAAAGTTGGTACTTATTTTGTTAATAATGGTTATATTACAGCTCATGAATTTGCTAAAAATTTAGTAATGTTAAATGGCAAGAAAGCTCAGATAATTAATATTAATTTAGAAGATGTTGATGATGTATATGCTAAAGTAATTGTTAAGATTTTCTGTCGAATTATTTTTGATTATACTAAAAGTTTAGAAGATCGTGCTAGTATGCCATGTCATTTAATCTTAGAAGAAGCTCACCGTTACATTCAAGCTGATAATGATACTTTCTTACTAGGTTATAATATTTTTGATAGAATTGCTAAAGAAGGTCGTAAATATGGAACTATATTAGGAATAATTTCCCAAAGACCTGTTGAAATAAGTGATACAGTTGTTGCTCAAGTATCTAATTTCTTAATTTTTAAAATGACCCATCCTAAAGATTTAAAATATATTGAAGAAATGTTACCAAATATTTCGGCAGATGTTATTGAAAAACAAAAAACTTTACAACCTGGTAGTTGTGTTGCTTTTGGTGGAGCCTTTAAAATACCTATGATTATTAGAATGGCTATGCCAGATCCACCACCTTATTCATCTAACTGTAATGTTAAAAATTGCTGGACAAAAGAAACAACTGAAGAAACAAAAGAACCTATTAATATAGAAAATAATCAAACTAATCAATTTAACTATACACAAGCTCCAATAAATAATTTTGGATCAACCAACGAACTAGCTCAAACAACAAATAACAATCCAACTCAAAAGCAAAATATGACTCAAATGCCAACTGCTCAAAACTCTCAATTTTTTAATCAAAATATTCAACCAACTAATCAAGAACCTAACTTAAATTCTCAAACTATACAAATGCCTGAAGCAAGATTTATTCAAAATGATAATTAATAAAATTATATGACACAACATAGAATTGATATTTTAGTAGTTATTTGCTACAATTAAATTACCAAATGATAGTAAGATTTGCATAAAACCGACTATGGTGATACTTGGGAATCGGATACTCTATATGGTGTAGAAGACTAATCCATTAAGTGAATTAGGATCCTAAAGTATAGATATGATGCCCCCCTGCTAGCTAGCGGGATTTTATCACACTTACTTCTTTGGTTTTTTTAATGGAGGAAAATATGTTTAATAGATTAGAATTATTAATAGGAAATAATCTCAAAAAATTAAAAAAAGCTAATATTTTACTTATTGGTTTAGGTGGAGTAGGAGGCTATGTTTTTGAATGTTTAATTAGAAGTGGCATAGAAAATATTACTGTAATTGATTATGATAAATTTGAGATAACTAATTTAAATAGACAAATTCTAGCTACAAATAAAACATTAAACAAAAATAAAACGGATATTGCTTTAAAAAGAACTTTAACAATTAATCCAAATGCTCATATTAAACCAATAAAAATTGCTTTAAAAGAAGAAAATATAAAAGAATTAATAAATAATTCTTATGATTATATTATTGATGCTTGTGATGATGTTAAAACAAAAATTAGTTTAATAAAATATACAAAAGACAATAACCTAAAATTAATATCTTGTATGGGAACAGCTAATAAAAAAAATCCATTATTATTTAAAATAACGAATTTAGATAAAACTTATAATGATCCTTTAGCAAAAAAAATTAGAACATCTCTACCAAAAAGATATTTAAATACCAAAGTTCTTTGGAGTAGTGAAGTGCCTATAAATAAAGGAAGTCTTGGCACTTTTTGTGCGATTCCCATGACAGCTGGGTCAATAATTGCTCAATATGTAATAAATGAATTATTAAAATAATTTAAAAAATTAAACGATATGGATTATCTTATATTAGAAATATTTTCAATTTTCATAGTTGAATTTAAATAACCGTTCACCTGTCCAATTAATTAAACATAGTTGCCAAATGTAATAGTTATTGAATAATTTTTTACAAAGAGATTTGGAAAGGATTACTAATTGATCCATACATATTATCCCTATGTTCAAAAATACTAATATTATTTTTTAAGTATACAGTAGGCCATACCTGATAAGAATCATAAATCCATGGATTAGCAACTGCTCCATCTGCATTAAAATAAATACCAATTCTATAATCTGAAGCATCAGGTGTAATAAACCAATTCCATGTTATTTGAAAAAGCCAATTTTTGCTAAAACAACCATCAAAACTATAATGATGTAAATCTTTTGATAAACATGCATTTTGAACATTTAATCCAACTGCATAACCGAAATCACTAGGATAAATTAAACCAACTCCATTATGAAATAATAAATCATTTTCAGCATTCCATACATTAGGGAAATTAATATTAGCAGTAAATTCTGATCTTTCACTTTCATAATACTCACTTGCCGTAACTTCAGAAGTTAATGCTCCACCAATATTCCACACAATATCATTATCAATCATATTTTGAACATTTTTTAAACCATTTGGTTGATCACCATTTCCAGTAAAATCGCATTGTTCTTTTTCGATATTTTTATGATAACAATCGCCAATACCACTATTATAATAAATACTATTTAACATATCTTTTAAAATTGATGTTATCCAATCATTTTTAGATAAATCATAAATATAACTTCCAAAATTTTTTTGACCTTCTATTCCATTTTGTCTAACAATTTTTAATCGTTCTTCAATAATACCTTTAGAATTTTGAACTTTCATAACTCCAACGATTCGCCAAATTTCATTATTAAATATAATATAATTATTAGGATTTAATTCCAATATATCTTAAATTATTATCTTTTGTTCCTAATTCACCTAAATTTTCTTCTCCATCATAAATTAATTCGGACTTATTATCTTTGGCTAAATTTTTAATATATTCAATTACATTAACTTTTTTACCAAAATATAAACTACATTTAGTTTTACTTTTACTTAAGAGCACATTTATTTTCATCCCAAAAAATGCTTGGACCATTATCACAATCACCACGTTCAAAAACAAAACCTTCTGAATTATCTTTTGTTGGCATTGAATCTATTTTGTCATTCCCAATATAGTAACTAATAAAGACATCATCTTTAGACATTTTATTATTAACGATATGTATAAAAAATACATTAATAATTATAATTAAACATACAAAAAATAACTTTTTTAAATAATTTTTATTATCCATAAACCCTCACCTATATATTATAGCCCATAACCTCCCCCCCCTATATCAAGTGGAAACTGGGAATATTAGTTATTTTTAGTACAGTTTTTTTTTGACACTTATAATATATAATTTCGTTTTATAATTAATAATAAATAAAAATCATTTTAAATATTCTAATAAAAGATTTTCATTTCTATTTTGATAAATAATAGAATAGAGTAGAGTAATTATTTTTAATTCATATTTTTTATTTTTTAAATAATTATAAAGTATTTCTAACATTATATAACCTTCAACTGTATTGTTTTTTAAAAAATCTGAAGCTTTATTACGATTATTTGCAATATATGTGCCATATGTAAAGTTGCGAGAATTTACACTTGTACCAGTCATAAAATAATCACCAATTGTTCCATAAAGAATTTTAGGATTTTTTAATTCTTGGAAAGCTTTAGTTAAATATGTTGCTACTGATGAATATGATTTTGTTATTTCATAAATTATACCTGAACCAATAGCAATAATATTTTTAAAAATACTATAAAATTCTAAATGAGATTCATATTCTTTATCAATAATTACATAATTAGGCATTAATTTTTTTAGTAAATTATTATCATTATTTGTTAAAGTAAATCCTGTAGGATTATTATTTTTTAAATCACTAGCTAAATTAGGTCCTGCAAAAAAGTAAATTTCTTCTTGCTTTAATTTTCTTTTTGTGTATGATAAAAGAAATTCATCTTCAAGCATTCCTTTTGTTCCAATATATACAGGAATATTTTTAATAATTTCTAATTTATCAATAATATTTTTAAAAAATGGTGAAGAGACTAATATAAAAATCACCTCAGCATTTTTTATACTATCATTTAGATTAGTCATATAATTTATTTTAATTTGTTCTTCTAATTTAACAATCTCTTTTTCATCATGAACCCACATTGTTACCCTGTTTTTTTCTTTTAATAAATTAGTCATGCCAAGAGCAAAAGCTCCACACCCAATTATTGTTACATTCATTATTTACCACCTTTCATTTCTTCATGAATTTTGTTTAAATTTGTTTCATATTTATTATTTTTAGGATGATAATATTTTTTACCTAATAATTCTTTAGGTAAATAATCTTGTTTAACATAACTATTTGGATAATTATGAGGATAAAGATAAGTTGTTGAGCTAGTTTTAATATGACTTGGAACATTTCCCGTTGTGCCTTTTCTAATGTCATTTAACGCTTCATCACCGGCCATATGAGCTGAATTTGATTTAGGCGATAAAGCCATTTCCGTTATTACAGTTTGTAAAGGAATTCTTGCTTCGGGAAGCCCCACTAATTCAGCAGCATGAATAGCCGCCATAACTTTCGGACCAATAGAAGGATTAGCAAGACCAATATCTTCGTAAGCAATAACACTCATTCTCCGATAGATACTATCTAAATCTCCAGCTTCAATTAATCTACTTAAATAGTGAAGGGCAGCATCAACATCACTACCTCTAATTGATTTTTGAAAAGCCGATAAAACGTCGTAATGACCATCTTCGTTTTTATCGTGAAAAAAGATTGGTTTAGTTCCCATTTCTTTTAATAATTCTAAAGTTACTTCATGATTATTAGAACTATAATAAGCAATTTCTAATTCTGATATAGCATTTCTTAAATCTCCAGAACTAGCTCTAGCAATAACCATTAAAGCATCATCATCCACTTTAATATCATTTAAATAAGAACAAGCTTTTTTAAGCCCTAAAATAATATCATCAATACTTAATTCATGAAGTTCAAATATTTTAACGCGTGACCTAATTGCTGGATTAATTTTATGATAAGGATTAGAAGTAGTAAGGCCAATTAAAGTTATTAACCCTGATTCAATATGAGGAAGTAATAAATCTTGTTTATCTTTATTCATTCTATGAATTTCATCAATTATTAAAATCATACTACCATGCATTTTAGCTTCAGCAATCGCAATATCAAAATCTTGTTTATTATTAATTGTCGCATTTAAAAACTTATGAGGTAAATTTAATTCCATTACAATCGCATTAGCAATTGATGTTTTACCTATACCAGGCTTACCATATAAAATCATTGAACATAAATGTTTATTTTTAACTAAATTAGAAATAATTTTATTTTCCCCAATTAAATGTTGTTGTCCAATTACATCACCTAATTTAACAGGTCTCATTCTATTTGCTAAATTTTCCATATCATCACCGTCTTACCAATTTATTATATCAAAACATTCGTTTGACAATCAAGTTTTAAATCGTTATACTTAAATTGGAGTAAACATTATGAAAAATAAATATTTAAATTTATATCTAAATTATTTAAAATATGAAAAAAAACTTAGTAATAATACTATAATATCTTATGAAACCGAATTAAAAGAATTTGAAGATTTTTTTCCAAATCATAATTTATTACAATTATCTACTAATGATCTTTTTAAATTTATTAAATATCTAGATAACGAAAAAAAAGTAACAGCTAGAACTAAATCTCATTATATAACGGTTATAAATAATTTTTATGTTTTTTGTCTAAAAGAAGATTATCTTAAAAAAAATCCCTGTGAAAGCATTTGGCAACCTAAAATAACTAAAGCTTTACCTCAAGTCCTAACTTACGAAGAAGTAGATAAATTATTAGATATTAATATAACTAATGCTTATACAGCTAGAACTAAAGCTATGTTAGAATTAATATACGCAACAGGGATAAGAGTAACCGAATTAATTACTTTAAAATTTAATCATGTCGACTTATTTAACGATATTATAAAAGTTGAAGGGAAGGGGAGTAAAGAAAGAATAGTTCCAATTAATCAATCTGCTAAAAAATATTTAGAAATTTATTTAAATGAATATCGTTCAAGTTTAATAAAAAAGGGAAAAAATTGTGATTATTTATTTTTAAACAATCGTGGTTTAGGAATTACTAGACAAGGTTTTTATAAATTGATTAAAAAACAAGCTAGTGAAGTAGGAATAACTAAAGATATTAGTCCTCATACTTTAAGACATTCTTTTGCCACCCATTTACTTTTTAATGGAGCCGATTTAAGGGTAATTCAAGAACTTTTAGGTCACAGTGATATTACTACAACCCAAATGTATACTCACTTAACTAATGAACAATTAAAAAATGAATATTCTAAAACCCATCCTCGTTATTAAAAAAAAATAAGAAGAAACAACTAATCGTTTCTTCTTATATTAACTAACAATCTCTTCTATTATTTCTTTCGTTGTTGTTTTTTTCTTCTCTTTTGTTTGAATTAGAACGTTGTTCTTGATTTCTTCTAGAATTATTGTTAGAACGATTTTGTTTTTCGTTATTGTTCTTTTTCATTATAATTTACCTCCCACTTATATTATGGATTACTTTAAATAAAGCATACTTTAAATTAGTTGCCAATGTTTGGTAGATTTGTTAAAATTAATTAAAGAAAGGTGAATATTTATGAATACCAAATATTTTTTATTATATGAAAATAATGGTTATTTAAAATTTATTGATAATAAATTAATAATATATAAAGATATATCTGAAATAGATTTAAAAACTTTTCAATATTGTAAAAATGATTTTTTAACAGAATATAATTTAAAAGACCAAAACATTATTATTGCTAAAATAACATTTAATAAAGAAAATAATTACTATAATGTTACGTTATATAATCCTTTATTTAAATTAAATAAAAACATAAGTGATAATAGATTTAATCAAATTCAAAAAGTAATGTTAGATCGATTATCTAAAGTTATTAATAAAAAGAAAGTAAAGTTATTAGATTCAACTTCATCATATAAATCATTATTAAAAAGTATATTTGATGAAATTATTACTGATAATGAAATGAAATATTATTTAACATTAGATAATAGTAATATTGATAAAAAAGTTAAAGAAAAAATATTAGAAATGGATAAAAATTATAATTGGTCTTTTTCAAAAGCTGATGATATTTTAAAATCATATATGGAATTTAGAAATTTATTATTAGAATTTTTTAATTATTATTGTAAAAATTTAAAACAAGATTTATATGTGCCTGAAAATTATTTATTTCCCAGTGAAATTTTTGACTATCAAACATCTTTTTATATAAATTCTTATGAAGCTTCAAATGATATTGATAAAAAATTAGATCAAGAACATATAGATCAAGAATTTAATAAATTTCAAAAAATATTACAAATTAGAAATTCTCCATTTGATGATGAAGAAATAGGTAGAATGTATAAAATTAATGGTGTAAACGGAGTAATGAAAAATTTTGATGGAAATCGAATTTATTCTTTAACTAAAGAAGATTTATTAAGACTAGGTTTAATAACCGAAGAAGAATATTTAAAAAGGGAAGGGGAATTAAAACCATAATTTAATCATATAGTTTAATGGTGAAGAACTATGCAAATTATTATTCCTTTAGTAATTTCTTCAATTGCTGGATTATCTACAGTACTAGGATCTTTAGTAATATTTCATAAATGGCAAAGAGAACATATTAATAAATTCATTGTCTTTGCTTTATCTTTTTCATTAACGATTATGATTGGAATATCCGTATTAGAATTAGTACCTGAAGCAACTTATTCCATACTTACTGAATATAAATTAGTATGGGGAGTATTTTTTTCTCTAATTGCTTTTACATTAGGAATAATAATAATTTACTATATAAATAAAAAAATAACTGCCAAACAAGATGATTTGTATAGGGTAGGGATACTATCAATGATTGCTTTAATGCTTCATAATTTACCAGAAGGAATTGTAACCTTTTTAAGTTCTTATCAAAATATTGCCTTAGGATTAAAACTTAGCTTAGCTATAATGTTTCATAACATACCAGAAGGTATAAGTATTGCAGTACCAATTTATTATTCAACAGGGAGCAAAAAAAAGGCCATAAAAATGACTTTTATATCAGGACTTGCAGAACCATTAGGAGCCTTTTTAGCCTTTATCTTTTTAAGTAAATATATTACTGATTCAATGATTGGTTTTATATTATTATTTGTAGCAGGATTAATGATAACATTATCAATTCATGATTTGTTTCCAAAAGCCAAAAAATATCATGAAGATGAATGGATATATATTGGAATAGGTATTGGAATTATCTTTTTATTATTTAATCAATTTGTTTTATAAAACAGAGTATCAATTATTAAATAAAATTATCTAGTTAACATAAGATATATTATGCAATTTAGATGATAACTTAAAAAATTAAATTTAAAAACTTCTGCAAACATTAATTATCCAAATAACAATAAGTAATCCATTACACATTGCTGTTAATTAAATTATCTAATTTATCAGATTTTATTTTACATCAATTTTATCTTCCATTAAATACACATAATTTGCATCGAAACTTTGTAAAATAATTAAATATTTTACTTGATAACAATTTTTATTTATTTCGAATTTTGCATCGAAATATTTTTTTATGAATAAATTATTCATCTAAATACAATTTTATATTTTGCATTGAAAATATTAAACATGAATAATTATAATTAATAACTTAAATACAATTTTTAACTAAATCAAAATATATAATGAAAATTAATAATTGTAATTAATATTATATATATAAACATAAACAAATTATTTATTTTTTTAATATATATATTTAGTAGTTAAGATTTATTACATATTTAAGTAAAATTAAAAAATTAAATATTTAAAAAAAGTAGGGGACCCCCTACTCTTCTCTATTAATATTTTAAAATGTAAAGTAATTGTAAAGCATATTAAACTTTACGAGATTCAATCTCAGCCATTTTTTCCATTACTTCAGTAGCATTTTCGGTAGTAATTTTACTATATCCTAATTCTTTTAAAGCTTGAACTTTTAAAGTATTTAACTGTTGAGTACGACCAAGTTTTTCTTCATTTTTCTTATCAATTTCTTGTTCCCAACGATGGTGCGATTCAGTTAATTTACTCCTTGAAGCTCCTCCATTATTATACAAATTTAAAGCTGTATATAGTATTCCTTCAAAAATAAATTGTCGGTCTTCATTAAATTTATATTCATCAACTTTAGTAAAACCAGTAGTCTTAGACATATAACCAAAAATATATTTTATTTCAGGAACATTATCCATAGATTGTAACATATGATATAAATAAGTAAAAACATAAAAATTTTCTTTAGATTTTTTTTCGTCTAAAAATTTTTCTTTAATTATATTAACAATATTAGTTAGTAAAGTTTGCGATTCTTTATCAAGGCTTTTTATTTCTAAATAATTACCTTTATTATTTTCTCCTCTTCCAGGTTGATTTAATCGATCTTCAACGCTCATCATATAATCAGTAGTAACTTCTATTTTACTAATAGATTTTTCATCACCATCTTTAACATCTAAAAGTTTTAATAGCAAAATTTTTTTTTCTTTTGGCCATTTAGTAACATCATCAATTTCCAAATAATTATATACCATTTGCCTAGAAACCCCTAAATATTTAGCAAGTCTAACCTTAGATATTCCTAATTCTTGCATTAAATCTTTTAATTTTTTCATTTTGTTAACCTACTCTCTTAATATTTACAAGTACATTATAAAATACTTAACACTTTTATGTCAAGTAAAAAAGCTTATTTTCCCTTAAAATAAGCCTTTAAAACTATTTTCAAAATTTTTAATAACATTTTGTTGTTCGTGAACATAGTAACTTTTCAATAAATTAGAATGAAATTTAACTGGATGTATTTGTTTTAATTCTTTTAATGTTTTCTTTTTAATATTTATACCTATATTAATTAAATTTTTAAAACTATTATTAATTGTAAACGATTCATTATCTAAATACTTTTCAGTTATTAAAGTAGCATAAAAAGTTTTAATTTCTTTTAATTTATTAGGATATTTAGTTAGATAAAACTCATAATCACATACTAATTCATCAATTGTTTTAAGTTTTTTATTCTCAATATTATATATTTTATTAATAATTATTGGATAAGGCATATTTTCTTCATATGAAAAATTATTAAACATTTCATTTAAAGTAGCAGTTTTAGATAAACGTTTACCTTCATAAAAATAGTGATTATAAAAGTATTTGGAAGTAATATATTTAACTATTTCATTTTTATTAAAATCTTTATCATAAGCATCTGGATAATACTTTTTCATAAAAGAAGATGATGCTTTATAACCATAAATATATGCTTTAATTTCTTCATCAATCTTATTGTAATTTATATTCCAAAACATTCCGTCTTCATTATCTACATAATCAATTGCTGAAAATAATGATGTTAAATTAAAACAAGATTCTTTATTAGCAAGTTCAATTATTAAAACATGATATAATTCGTGATATAGACAATTAACAAATTCTGAAAAACGTTTTTGATAATTAGCATTTTCTTTAAATAATTGCTTAATATTAAAAGTAAGTTGATGAAAATAGATTGGTTTTAAATTCATATCATAAGAACATATGCTAAGCGTATTACCAATATCTTCTATAATATTACTACTAAATTCAATTACTAATTCCAAGTGATATTTTTTAGCCATTATTTTATAAAATTCATGCGCAAATTCTTGATAATCTTTTTTATTGGCATTTAAATAGTCAAAACAAGTTATTTTAGATACCATAATTCCTCATCATCTTTCATTACTTTTTTAATTATGCCACTGCCCAGGCATTCATCACCTTGATAAAAGACGCAAAACTGACCAGGCGTAACAGCTTTAAAGCCATCGGGATAATTAACTTTTATTTCATTATTTTCTAAATATTCTAAGGTAACTGGAACATCCTCACTACGATATCTAAATTTAGCTGTACAAGATGTTGGACGATCATCACTAATAAAGTTTACTTCTTCTAAATAGCATAAATTACTTACTAAGAATTTACTATCTTCACCAAAAGCAACATATAAAATATTTCTACTAACATTTTTACCACAGACATAATGACGTTCTTCATACCCAGAAATACCAATATTTCTTCTTTGCCCAATAGTATAATTCATTAAACCATTATGTTTACCAATTACTTCATTAGTTTCCACATTAATTATATCTCCAGGATTAGGTTTTAAATAATTTTGAATAAATTTTTGAAAATTTCTTTCACCTATAAAACATATTCCTGTTGAATCTTTTTTCCTTGCCACATTAAGACCAATATCAATTGCTATTTGTCTTACTTCTGGTTTTGTTAATTCTCCTATTGGAAATAAGACATCCACTAATTGTTCTTTTTTTACTTGGGCTAAAAAATAGGTTTGGTCTTTATTTAAATCAATTGCTCTAAATAGTTTACCATCTTTTATTCGAGCATAATGACCTGTTGCCATGTATTTAGCACCCAAACGTTCTGCTTCTTTTTTAAAGACATCAAATTTAATATATTTGTTGCATAAAAGATCAGGATTAGGAGTTCTTCCAAGTTTTAATTCTTTTAAAAAATAAGAAAAAACATTATCCCAATATTCTTTAACAAAATCAATTCGATGTAATTTAATACCTAATATTTCACAAGTTTTTAAAGCATCATTATAATCAACTTCTTGAGGACATATTTCATTATCTAAATTAGGATTACCTAAAGTATCATTATTTAGCATTGAGTCCCAGTTGCGCATGAATAAACCTTCTACTTCATAGCCTTTTTTTTGAAGTAAATAGGCAGCTACAGCAGAGTCTACTCCCCCACTCATTCCAATAATAACCTTTTCTTTCACACCAATCACTTCCAAATCACATGTATTATAACAGAAATTACTTAAGAAGGAAATGAAAAATATTAAGGATATGAGAACTTATTAAAAAAGAAATAAATTCAGCCGTAAAAGCTATAAAAATAAGTACTAAAGATAAACCAATCAATCTTAAGATAAATACTTCATTATCTTTTTTATACAAGATTCTTCCTATTACATTCCGACAAATCTCTAAGCATTTAGGAAATAACAAAAATAGAAAGATTAAAAATAATAAATTAGTAAATAAAATAAAGAGTAAAGCAAATAAGAAACCATTTAATTTAAAAGTTAAAGAAAAAATAGTTATTAAAAAACCAATATTTAAACCTTCAATAAAAAATGTCATGGTAAATAATGGTATTCCAATTGCTAAAATACTAGATATTAATAAAAAACATAAGATACTAAAATGACTTATTAAATTAATAAAAGTTAAACCTTTAATGTTACTTTTATATTGAGTTAATAGAGGTATAAAATCATTTTTAGTATTAAAAGCTATTACTACTCCCATAATTATTCCTAAAACTAATAAAACACTTATAAAAAGCATTATAGTACGGCGTTTTTTCATATATTTTACTATGACGTTCACTATTATCACCTAGTAAAGTTTATTTACAAAACCCCTATTTTATGATAAATTTATAGTGGGTGAAATAATGAAAAAGAAAACAAGACAAATAGTAACATGGATTACTTTATTTATAATGGTTGGTGGCATAGTAGCAAGTATTGTTGCTTACACCTTACAATAGTGGTATGAATTACCATTCTTTTTTTTTACTTATAAGCCATAATAGTATTAGGTAAGGTGATTTAAATGAAAAAAGTATTAATCACATTAATTGCATTTTTAGGAATGCCTTTAAGTATTTTAGCCTATTCTAATAAGGTTGTTTTAGGTGGCGAAAATATTGGTATTCATATTGATACAAAAGGAATACTAGTTATTGGTTTTTATCAAGTAAATGGTAAAATATTAAAAGGTAATCCGGAAATTATGATTGGTGATGAAATAGTTAAAGTAAATGATAAAAATGTTAATTCAATTGATGAATTAACAACGGAAATTGAAAAAAATATCGTTAATAATGAAGTAAATTTAACTATTAAAAGAAATGATAATTTATTATCTACTACTCTACCCTTAGAACAAGTAGATGGCATCTATAAAACCGGATTATATGTTAAAGATAATATAATGGGAATTGGAACATTAACTTATATTGATCCAGAAACTAAAATTTATGGAGCTTTAGGACATGAAGTATTAGAAAGTAAAACTCTAAAAATGGTTGAAGTAAAAACAGGTAGTATTTTTGAAAGTAATGTAACTTCAATAAAAAAAAGTACAGATGGAACAGCTGGAGAAAAGAACGCTAATTTTAAGTTTGAAAACACTTACGGCACGATAAATGAGAATACCACAAACGGAATATTTGGTAAATGGCAAAAACAAATAGATAGTAATACTATTGAAATAGCTGAACCTAATGAAATAAAAATTGGGCCAGCTAAAATATATACCGTTTTAAATGGTAATGAAAAAAAAGAATATGATATAAATATTACATCTATTCAAGATTACAATGATACCAAAAATATGACATTTGAAATAAAAGATCAAGAATTAATTAATAAAGCAGGTGGTATTGTACAAGGTATGAGTGGTTCACCAATAGTTCAAAATAATAAATTGATTGGAGCAGTTACTCATGTTATAGTAGACCATCCAACAAATGGATATGCTATATTTATTACTACAATGCTAAAAAAAGGTGATAAAATAAACAATTAAAAAAGAAAGTATATGTTGATTAAAACTGTACTTTCTTTTTTTATCATTCAAAACTTACACCTTGCCAAGATGAATGAGGTGGCCTTGGAGCATCAGTTCCACTAAACATACTAGTTATTACTACTGAAGGATTATGAGTAAAATTTTCACCATAATTAATATCTGTTAAATTACCATCAGTGATAAACATAGCGGACATATCATTTACAAGATTTGTATCAAAATTACTAATATTTAAGTTTTGAAGATTACTCATAAAACCAAACATAACACGCATATTGGTTACATTACTAGTATCAAAACTGCTTAAATTCAAAGAAGTTACTGGTAAACTCATAAACATGCTATCCATATTTGTAACATTACTTGTATTAACATTTTCTAAAATTAAACTATTAAAATTTGAATTATTACTAAGCCCAGAATTAGAAGCAAAACTTTTTGCTATACTATCATTAAACTTCCAATTACTGATATTTAATTCAGTTAAACTATTCATGCTATAAAACATAGCCGTAGTACTAGTTAATTTAGTTGTATCAAACATACTCAAATCTAACGATGTAAGTCCAGAACAACCATTAAACATTGAAGCCATATTAGTTACATTGCTTGTATCAAAACTATTTAAATCCAAACTTTGTAAATTGCTTAAGCCCAAAAATAAATTAGTCATATCTGTTACTTCATCTGTTTTAACGTTATTTAATATTATAGTTTGTAAAGATGAAGGAGCTCCAGGGCCAAAAGCATTCTCGCTTCCCCCAAACCCAATAGTAACCTTATTAAAATTCCAATTACTTAAATTTAAAGTTTGTAATTTATTTGAACCAAAAATCATACCATTCATATTTACTAAATTATCAGTATCAAAAGCACTTAAATCTAGGGTTTCTAAATTGTTTAAATCAGAAAACATATTTTCTACAGTTGTAACATTTGCGGTATCAACATTATTTAAAATAATAGTTTTCAAAGGTATTTCTACATTATCATATGGTTGCAACCAAGTTACAGAAGAAAAATCTTTTGCAAGAGCATCATTTAATTTCCAGTTACTTAAATTTAATTCTTGTAATGATGCCATATTGCTAAACATTTTAGCAATATTTATAACATGACTAGTATCAAAAGCACTCAAATCTAAGTTTGTTATTGAAGAACAATCTTTAAACATTTCAAACATATTCGAAACATTTGATGTATTAAAACTTGATAAATCTATGGAAGACAGACTACTCATATTGTCAAACATATCCATCATAATAATTACATTACTAGTATCTAAATTTTCTAAACCAATTATATCAGTTACATTTGAATAACCATTAAATAAATTACTACTATCAGAATTTGCCTTAACTCCTCCATCTCCTTGTAAATATCCAACACAGTTTGCATCACCTATTTCACATACAACATAACTTTCGATACTATTATCTTGTTTTGCACTTTCATCAAATGGACCATATACTACTTTATTATCACTTGTTTTACGTTTTTTACTATCTTCTATCACAATTTGTTTTATATTAATTTTATATTTCCACATTCCGTTACTATCAGAAGAACTTATTGTTCTTATTGTTCCTGCATTAATAAATTTATCATTAGTATATTCTGTACTTAAAGTTATTTTTCCTTTCCAACTTGCATTCATATTTGCTTCTTCCATTGGTGTATTGGCATCCATATATAATTGTAAATTAAAATTTTTTGTTTCTCCTTTTTTTAATGTAAAATTATATAGCTTATATGCATGTAATGAATCTTCTAAAACTTTATTTTCATCATTATAGATACTTTCAATTAATTGTTTTACGCTATTTAAATTATTATGATAATCTGTTTCATAAAGTATTGCATTAATATATTGGTCTTGTAATTGTTTTTCTTCTCCAGCATTTAAACTTTCTAGGTTAATTGTTGCTGTAGCTAGTTCATTACATTCATTATGAATTGTAAAATGATACGGTGTTGCTGTACTTAAAAATTTATCTAATTGTTCATTTGACATTGGATAGGCTTTAGGTAAATTAATATCATTTTCGCCAGTAAATGATATATTTAAACAAGCTGAATTAACAACGTTTTCGCCCGTTTGCTGTTTTGTTAGTATCCAATAGGCATATGTTACTCCTACAACTAATAATATTGTTCCTATTACTCCTAAAATCATTAAGATATATGTTCTACTATTATTTTTCTTTTCCATAGCAATCCTACTTTCTATATATATCTTAACATAATAATTAATGTTTAAACTAAATAATTAAAAAAATTTACATTTTTTGATGTAAACTTTTTCTATTTTTTAATATTCATTGGATTAACATGAATTACAGCTAAAGAAATAATATCTAATTTTGTTAATTCTTTTTCAATGTTATTGGCTATTTCATGAGATTCAAAAGTTGACATATTACCATCAACAAAAATTGTTAAATTAACTTGAAATTGATAACCTATTGGTGTTGAATTAACATGATTTACTTTTAAAACTTCAGGATGTTTTTTTACTATTTCAATAACTTTTTCTTTAGTTTCTTCATCAATAGAACGATCCATTAATATTTTATATGCTTCAATAAAAATTTTTAAAGCACTATAAAGAATCCAAGAAGAAATAACAACCCCAATTAAACTATCTACCCAAAAAATGTTTTTCATTGCACAGATACTTGCAATTAAATTACCACAAGTAAGTAAACAATCATTTTTATGGTCAATAGCATTTGATAAGATTAATAAATTGTTATATTTTTTTCCTACTTTTTTTGTATAAATATATAAAGCTAATTTTGTAATTATCGTAATAATACAAACAATAATTAAATAAATTGAAAAATGGTAATTACTTGATACAAAAAAAGATTTAAAAGAAACATAAAATAAATTTAAACTAATATATATCATTGAAATAGCAATAAAGATGGAATAAATATATTCAGCTTTACCATAACCTAAATTATGTTTTAAATCACGTGGTCTTGAAGCAATTTTATTACCTACAAAGGTTAAAATAGATGAAAAAATATCTCCTGCACTATTAAAAGCGTCAGCAATCATTGCTTGACTGTGACTTACAAAAGCAACTAGAAATTTAATTATTAGTAAAAATAAATTACCAAATATTCCTAAAATACTTACCTTTCTAGCTGTATCATATCTTTGCATTTTAAAAACCTCTTTTTAATATTGTTTACCAAAGTATATTTTATGGGCTGCTTTTTTATTACAAACTACGCAGTTACCATCAGGAGTTTCTTCTTCTAAGATGCATCTGCTTTTTAGACCAGTATCATCTTTAATTTTATTTTCACACTCTTCACTACCACACCAATTAATTTTAATAAATCCTGGTTTTTCTTTAGCAATTGTTTTAAATTCTTCATAATCATGAGCTTCATATAACATACTATTTCTTCTTTCTAAAGCCCTGTTATACATATCTTTTTGAATGGTATCTAATAATTCTGTTATTTTATTTTTAACTTCACTAGTTTTAACTTTAATTTTTTCTAGGGTATCTCTTCTAACTAAAGTTACTTCATCATTTTCTAAGTCTCTTAAACCAACTTCAATTCTAATTGGAATACCTTTTACTTCAGCTTCGGCGAATTTAAATCCTGGAGATTTATTACTATCATCTATTTCATAAGTAACATCTAAATCTTTAGTAATTTCACTTATTGTTTTAGTTACTTTTTCATCATCACCAATTGAAATAATAATAACTTTAGTAGGCGCGATTTTAGGAGGTAGGACTAGGCCATGATCATCTCCATGCGTCATTATGATTGCCCCGATCATTCTTGTAGTTACTCCCCAGCTTGTTTGATATGGGGTTTGTAAATTATTATTTCTATCTAAGAAAGTAATATTAAAAGCTTTAGCAAAGTCTTGACCAAAATAATGACTTGTTCCATTTTGAAGTGCTACTCCATCATACATCATCGCTTCAATAGTATAGGTTTTAACGGCTCCTGCAAATTTTTCTTTTTCGGTTTTTAAGCCAACAATAACTGGTAAAGCTAAAATATTTCTTTGAAAGTCTTCATAGACATGAAGCATTTGTAAAGTTTCATTTAAAGCTTCTTCTTCCGTTTCATGCATGGTATGACCTTCTTGCCATAATATTTCTCTACTTCTTAAAAAAGGTCTAGTTGTTTTTTCCCATCTAACAATTGTACACCATTGATTATATAATTTTGGTAAATCACGATATGATTTAATAACATTTTTATAATAATCACAAAATAAAACTTCACTTGTTGGTCTAACACACATTTTTTCTTCTAATTCTTCTTCTCCACCATGGGTTACCCAAGCAACTTCAGGTGCAAAGCCTTTTACATGGTTTTTTTCAACATTTAATAGTGATTCTGGAATAAATAAAGGCATTTGAACATTTTGATGACCTAATTTTTTAAATTCAGCATCCATTATTTTTTGGATTTCTTCCCAAATTGCATAACCATTAGGACAAATAATCATACTTCCTTTAATATTAGAATAACTAACTAAATTGGCAGCCATACATACATCAGTATACCATTTAGCAAAATCTTCATCTCTTGGTGTAATTTTAGTTAGTTTCATCTTCTTCACCTTCATCTACTTTAAAATCAACTAATTCATTATTTTCATTTAAAATTTTATTAACTTGTTTAGTAGCATTATCTAATTTTTCTTGACAAAATTTAACTAAATTCATTGCTGTAGTATATTTACTCATCGCGTCATCCAATGAAATATTACCACTTTCTAAATCTTTAACAATTTGTTCTAATTCACTTAAAGCACTTTCAAATGTTTTATTTTTATCTTTCATTTTTACTCTCCTTTACAATAACATTTAAACTTCCTTTACTTAAAAGTATTTCTAGTTCATCTTTTACTTTAACATCACTAGCATCTTTAATTATCTTACCATCTTTTTTAACTAAAGAATAGCCATTATCTAAAATATTTAAGGGATTTAATAATTTTAAAGTTTGAATAATATATTTTAAACTATTTTGTTTATTAAGAATTATAATATTCGGATTTAAAATTATGTAATGCTCTTGATATTTTTTTAATAAAAATTCTTTTTTTTCAATTAATTTTTGATAACTATTATGTAAGTTTTCAATAATACCATCTAATTTTTGTAATTTTATATCGTATAGAACTGTTGGATTTTTTAAAATATAATTATCTTTATTAATCTTTAAACGATGTCTTAAATTATCTAATTTATTAATCATGGCATTACTGGTTTTAATTTCATAAGTCTTTAAAATATTTTTAACTTCTAATATTGTTGGTACGGCCATTTCTGCTGCTCCTGTAGGTGTTGGAGCTCTAAGGTCTGCTACATAATCAGAAATGGTAAAATCTACTTCATGACCTACAGCACTTATAATTGGAACTTTAGAGTTATAAATAGCTTTTGCGACAATTTCTTCATTAAAGGCCCATAAGTCTTCAATTGAGCCTCCACCTCTTCCGATAATTAAAACATCAATATCATAATTATTAGCCATTTCAATTTGTTTAACAATACTTGGGGCAGCACTAGCACCTTGGACTAAAGCTGGAAATAAAATCGTTTCACATATCGGATATCTTCTTTTAATCGTACTTAAAATATCTTTAATTGCGGCTCCAGTAGGCGCGGTTACAATCCCTATTTTTTCTGGATATTTTGGTATCGGTCGTTTATGAGCTTGATCAAAATATCCTTCACTTTGTAATTTCTTTTTTAATTCTTCATATTTTAAATATAAATTACCTAAACCATCTTGTTCCATTTTATCAATATATATTTGATAAGATCCACCAACTGGATAAACACTAATTCTTCCTTCTACTAAAACATTCATCCCATCTTCTGGTTTAAATAAAAGATGTGCAGCACTACTTTTAAACATAATAGCACTTAATCTTGAATAATCGTCTTTTAAAGTCAAATAAATATGGCCTGTTGAATGAATTTTTAAATTACTAATTTCTCCTTTAAGCCATATTTTTTTTAAATAAATATTTTTATCAAACATTAATTTAATATAATTATTTATTTGACTAATTGTTATATATTTTGGTTCCATTTAATCAACTTCTTTTCTCTTCTTTTTTTAAATATTTATCTAAAGTAGCATTAATCATTTTAGCAAGTTCTTCATCACAATATTTTTTAGTTAAATTAATTGCTTCATCAATAGCTACAACATCAGGAGTATCAGAGTATTTTATTTCATAAAAAGCCATTTTTAAGATAATTGCTCCTAATTTATCTAAACGATTTATTTTCCAATCTTTTAAATAATTATTAGCAAGTTCTTCTAATTCTTCATTTTTTTCTATAACACCTTTTACTAAACTTTCAACAAATTGATCTTTTTTATTAATATTTTCATTAATAATATCATCTAGTTTATACGGTATATGATTATCATTATTAATACTAATTTGATATAAAATGGTCATTACTTTAGCTCTTGCTTCACTTCTAGTCATAATTTCACCAACTTTCTTATTAATTTTATCAAATAATAAATAATATTACTAGAAATAATTTATTATTATTGTTCAAAATCTTAAAAAGTGATAGAGTAATATTGTGATAGATATGAAGAAAAAAAGAAAGTTTAGATGGTCATCATTAATTATTTTAATTGCTTTATTAGTTTTTATATATTCAAGTTTTAAAATTATTAATTGGTTTATTGATAATCACAAAAATAATAAAATTATGAATGATATAACCGATCAAATTACTATTAATGAGGAAGTAAGTGAAAATGTTATTCAAAATGAAGAAGAAATAAAAGAAGATGATCCATATTGGTATTTTATTAAGATGAATTTAATGGATGTTGATTTAACTAATTTAATTTCTATTAATAATGATACAGTTGGGTGGTTAAAAGTTTTAGGCACTAATATTAATTATCCTTTTGTACAAGCAAGTGATAACAATTATTATTTAACTCATGATTTTTATAAACACCATAATAATGCTGGTTGGGTATTTTTAGATTATCGAAATAATAAAGAATTAAATAATCAAAATAATATTATTTATGCTCATGGAAGAGCTAATGAAACAATGTTTGGTAGTTTAAAAAATGTTTTAGCTAATGATTGGCTTAATAATCAAAATAATTTTGTTATTGAAGTATCTACTAAAGATAAAAATAGTTTATGGCAAGTATTTTCTGTTTATAAAGTTCCTAATACAAATGATTATATTGAAACAAAGTTTAATAATGAAGATGATTTTAATAATTTTATTAATAAATTAATTAACCGAAGTATTTATGATTTTAAAACAACTGTTAATAAAAATGATCATATTCTTACTTTATCTACTTGTTATAATGATAATATTAAAGTTGTATTGCATGCTAAATTAATTAAAACTAGTTAAAAAAAGAAGCTTTTGCTTCTTATTTTAAATTTCGATTAAATTCCCTAAATTCACTATCTGAATCTAAATCAGTTTTAAGTAGTTGTTCAAATAATTTCTTTTGATCACGTGATAATTTAGATGGTGTAATAACTTTAATAATAGCATACATATCACCTTTACGCATACTATTTGGTACTTTAAGACCTTTGCCTTTTAATTTATATTTAGCGCCCGTATTTGCTCCAGCTTTAATATCCATAACAACATTTCCATAAATAGTAGGTATTTCTTTTTTACAACCTAAAGCGGCTTCAGCAAAATTAATTGGTACTTCAATATATAAATCTTCACCATCACGTTCATAAAATTTACTTTGTTCAACAACACATTCAATATAAATGTCACCATTTGCTCCACCATTAATACCTGCTTCACCTTTTCCAGATATTCTTAGTTGGTAGCCTGTATCAACACCTTCAGGAATATGAATAGATATTGTTTTTTTACGTTTTACATGACCAGTACCAGAACATTTTGAACAAGTTTTTTTATAACTTTTACCTTTTCCTCCACATTTTGGACAAACATTTTGACTTTGAATTACTCCAAAGATGCTTCGTTGTTCACTCATTACTCTTCCACTACCATGGCAATATGAACAAGCAGCTTCATCAAAACCACCTGCGCCATGACATTCATCACAAGTTTCATTTAACATTAAATCAAAATCTTTATCAACTCCAAATGCAGCTTCCATGAAAGTTAAATCAACTCTTAAAAGGGTATCTTTTCCTTTACGAGCAGATGTTCTACTACCACCGCCACCAAAGAAGTCAGAAAATCCGCCAAAGCCGCCAAAACCACCAAATGATTCACCAAAAGCAGCTCTTAAGATTTCGCCTAAATCAATATCGCTAGCATCAAAACCACCAAAACCACCTGCTCCAGCACCATCGAAAGCCGCATGGCCAAATTGGTCATATTGACTTCTTTTTTGGGGGTCAGATAAAACTGCATAAGCTTCGCCAATTTCTTTAAATTTTTCTTCCGCACCCGGTTCTTTATTTATATCAGGATGATATTGTTTTGCAAGTTTACGAAACGCTCTTTTAATTTCTTCATCACTGGCATTTTTATCGACACCTAATACTTCATAATAATCTTTTTTATTCATTACGCATCACCTTCATATATTTCTCTAAATTTAGCTATTAAAGAATCAAAATATTCAATTGCGCGTTTGTATGTTTCAGCACTTTCTAAATCAATTTTTAAAATAGCATATATTTCGGTTGGATTTTTATCAGAACCAGTCTTTAAAAACTTCAAATAATTTTCTAACATTTCTTTATCACCATTAATTATTTTATCAGCCACATTAGCCGCTACACAAACACAAATGGCATAGCTAAATAAATAATAATTCATATAATAATGACTTCTGGTAACCCAACCATCTTTAAGATATTTATGAGTTTTAACACTAGGTCCTAAATATTTTTTAAGACTTTTTTTAGATAAATTATCTAAGTATTCTTTAGTTAAGCTTCCATCATTAGCCACAACTTGATACATATCTTTTTCCATTAAACCTTCTCTTACCGCACCAAATAAATTATTTTCAATGACATTTAAAATATTTTCAATACCAGATAATTTTTCTTCTTTACTACTACCTTTTTTAGCTAAATAATTAGATAGTAAAAATTCATTAGTTAAAGAGGCAACTTCACAAACAATATTAGGACTTTCTAAATATTGTAATGGATTATTTTCTTTAATAAATTGATGATGAACATTATGTCCAGCTTCATGTGCAATTGTGGATACCGAATCTAAATTACCATTAAAACTTAATAATATTCTGGAATCTTGTTTTAGAGTTCCAAAAGAATAACCACCACTACATTTACCTTGATATTCACAATAATCAATATAACGATTAGTAATAATCTTTTCAAACTTATTTAAATATTCTTTACCTAAAGGTTCTAAAGAATTTCTAATAATATTCTGAGCCTCTTTAATACTATATTCTTTTTTATTATGACTCATTGGTAAAGCTATATCATAATAATTAAATGGTTCTAATTTTAAAACATCTTTTTTTAATTCATAAAATTTATGTAAAACATCTAAATTTTTTTCGGTTGTTTCACATAATGTTTTAAATACTTTATCACTTAATTCTAAAGAAAATAATTTTTGTTCCCATGAACTAGAAAATTTATAAATACTTGCTAATTGTTCTTCCATACTTATATATGAATTTAATAAATTAGCATTAACATCACTATATTGGTCAATTACTTTATGAAAATTCATATAAGCTTTTTTTCTAACTTCTTCTTTTGGATTACGCATTAATTTACGAAAATTAGTTGAAGTAATTAAGACTTTTTCACCATCAACTGTAACATAACCATAATGATGATTTTTATTTAACATAGTTGATGAAATATCATCAAAATGATCCATAGCATTAACTAATTTAGTTACAATAATATCTTCTTCTTCATTTAAAATATGATCTTTAAAACGATAAATATCATCTAAAACAGCTTTATATTCATTTAATTTAGGATTTTTAGTAAATAAAGATTGATATTCTTCTTTACTTAATTTTAATAGTTCTGGATTAAAAAAACTTAAAGCTGTTTCTAATTTTCCATTTAAAATAATTGTTTTATTTTTTCTTTCAATATTTTTAGATATTCCTAGTTCTTGGTCATTAATTAAATGAGCATAGACATATAAATCTTCAAATAAAGCTAAAGTATTTATTTCAAAATTTAAAAATTCATATAATTTATCTGCATCTTTAGTACAACCAACATAATTTTTAATTTTATTAATATTATTTTCTAATTCTTGTAAAGATTTATTAAATTCTTCTTCATTTTTAAAGAAAGATGTTAAATCCCATTTGTATTCTTCTTCTACTTCATCTCTAGTCTTATATGTTTTCAAAATAAACCTCTTTTCTATTAAACGCGTGAAAGGTTCTAGTTTCCTAGAACCATCACTTTTAATTATTTTTCTTCGTATGTAGCTTCTTCTACATCATCATTTTTTTTAGGTTCTTCATTAGTTGTATTTTCATTATTATTTTGGTTTTTCTTTGCTTCTTCTTCATATACTTTAGTTGCTAATTTCATTGCTACTTCATTTAAGCTTTCTGTTTTCTTTTTGATATCTTCAACATCATCTTTTTCTAAAGCTTCTTTTAATTCTTTTAATTTATTTTCAGCTTCTTCTTTATCTTTACTATCAACTTTATCACCTAAATCTTTAAGAGCTTTTTCAGTTGCAAAGACCATTGAGTCAGCATCATTTCTAACATTAGCTTCTTCTTTACGTTTTTCATCTTGTTCTTTATTAGCTTCGGCTTCCTTCATCATTTTATCAATTTCTTCATCACTTAAATTAGTATTTGAAGTAATAGTAATAGATTGTTCTTTATTAGTACCTAAATCTTTAGCAGTTACATTTACAATACCATTAGCATCAATATCAAATTTAACTTCGATTTGAGGTATTCCTCTTGGAGCTGGTGGAATATTAGATAATTGGAAGTTACCTAAAGTTTTATTATCAGCAGCCATTGGTCTTTCACCTTGTAAGACATGAATATCTACAGCAGGTTGATTATCAGCAGCTGTACTAAATACTTGGCTTTTACTTGTTGGAATAGTGGTATTTCTTGGAATTAACACCGTCATAACCCCACCTAATGTTTCAAGTCCAAGAGATAAAGGCGTTACATCTAGTAATACTAAATCATCAACTTCACCAGTTAAAACGCCACCTTGAATAGCTGCCCCCATCGCAACAACTTCATCAGGGTTAACACCTTTATGTGGTTCTTTACCAAGTTCTTTTTTAACTAATTCTTGAATATATGGAATACGAGTAGAACCACCAACTAAAATTACTTCATCAATATCTTTAGCACTTAACTTAGCGTCTTTTAATGCTTTTCTAACTGGTTCTAGAGTTGAATCAAATAAATCACGACATAAATCTTCAAATTTAGCTTTAGATAGTTCCATATCTAAATGAACTGGACCATCACTGCTTTGCGAAATAAATGGTAAATTTATTTGAGTTTTACTCATACCAGATAAATCTTTCTTAGCTTTTTCAGCAGCATCTTTTAAACGTTGCATAGCCATTGAATCTTTAGTTAAATCAATACCATTTTCTTTTTTAAAGGTATCACTCATCCAATCAATAATTTTTTGATCGAAATCATCACCACCTAAACGGTTATTACCACTAGTTGATTTAACATCATAAACACCATCACCAATTTCAAGGATTGAAACGTCGAATGTTCCACCACCTAAGTCATAAACTAAGATTGTTTGTAATTTTTCTTGTTTATCAAGACCATAAGCTAAAGCAGCCGCAGTTGGTTCATTAATAATACGTTTAACATCTAAACCAGCAATTTTACCAGCATTTTTAGTTGCTTGTCTTTGAGCATCATTAAAGTATGCTGGAACCGTAATAACAGCTTCACTTACTGTTCCGCCTAAATAACTTTCAGCATCAGCTTTTAATTTACTTAATATTTTAGCTGATATTTCTTCAGCAGTCCATTCTTTATCGTTAGCTTTAGTTTTTTCACTAGTACCCATTTTTCTTTTAATTGATGAAATAGTATTTTTAGGATTAGTTACTGCTTGACGTTTAGCACGATCTCCTACTAATGTTTCACCATCTTTAGTAAAGGCTACAACACTTGGTGTAGTTCTTCCTCCTTCATCATTTGGAATTACAACAGGACTTCCACCTTCCATAATAGATACACAACTATTTGTTGTACCTAAATCAATACCTATAATTTTTGCCATTATTCTTCACTCTCCTTATTATTTACTTTGACCATGGCTGGTCTAATTATTTTATCTTTATACATATAACCTTTTTGCATACAATCAATGACAATATTGTCATCAACGTCTTTAATGTGGTCAATTAAAACCGCATTCATACTAATAGAATCAAAAGGTTTACCAACACATTCTATTTCCTTAACTTCTAATTTATTTAAAATGTCTACTAAATTACCGTAAATCATTTTAAAACCACTTAAGAATTTACTTAATTCATCACTTAAATTCTCATCATCTAAGATAATTGCTCTTTCAAAATTATCAACAATAGGTAAAATTTCTAATATTAATTTTTCCCCATCATATTTAATTAATCGCATCTTATCTTCTTCAAAATGCCTTTTCATATTTTGCATCTCAGCTGTAATTCTTAAAAGCTTATCATTTAATTCCGCATTTTGTTTAACTAACTTTTCATTTTGTTCTTGCCATTTATTATGATTATTATGATTTTTTTTCTTTTTAACTTTTACTTCATTTTCAGCATTAATATTTTCTTTTTTCTCATCCATCTTAATCCTCCTTATTTAATTGTTCATTAATATATGATAAAAGGCCAACAACCCTAGCATATTCCATTCGCTTAGGTCCTATAATAGCAATTGTCCCATCTTCCCCATTACGATGGAATGTAGTTTTAATAATCGTTACATTAGGGTCAAATTCATTTTCACCACCAATATAAACATTAACTCCTTCTTCATCATCACTTGCTTCAATCTTATTAATAAAATTTTCATCATCAAATTTAGAAAGAATTTTTTTAACTTCTTCTACATTATTATATTCTGGAGCATCTAATAAAAAGTTTGCTCCACTAACATGAACATTTTCATGAACTTTACTTGCAAAATCATGAAATGTTTTAGAAAAAATATTATATACTGTTTCATATTGTTTAATTTTATCAGCAATAATTGGTTTAATTTCATATTCAAGTCTTTCTGAAACTTTTCTAATTGGTGTTCCAATAAGCATTTTATTAATAATATCACAAGTTTTAACAATTTCATCAATATTAATATTATTAGGCAAGTTAAATTGTTTATTTTGAACAATACCATGATCAGTACATACTAAAGCAACAATCTTATTATTAGCTAATGGAATAATCGATACTTGTTGTAAAGTATTATCCATTGATTTTTTTCCTAAAACAATACTTGTATAATTAGTTATTTCACTAATTATTTCAACACATTGATTAATCGCATCAGATAGTTGTAATTCCTGATTTTGAAAAATTGTTTGTAATTTTAAAACATCTTCACCAGTTAATTCTTTAGGTTTCATTAGTTTTTCAACATAATACTTATAACCTTTTTCTGATGGAATACGACCAGAAGAGATATGATTTTTCTCTAAAAAACCTAATTCTTCTAATTTAGCCATTTCATTTCTAATTGTAGCCGATGAACATTGTAACTTTTTGCACAACGACTTACTTCCAACAGGCTTAACTGTTTTAATATAAGATTCCACAATATACTTTAGAATACTTTCTTGTCTATTGTTCATCATTTCACATCCTCTAGCACCTAATATATGCAAGTGCTAAATTAATTATACTAAAAAATTAGCACTTGTCAATATAAAATGCTAATTTAAATTAAAATATGTAAATAATAGTAAATTACTATTTCTGCAAAACATAGATTATTTAATAATATTAAATAATACTTTATGATATTATCATTGGTTCAACAATTTCCCATTCTTCTTCTAGCATTTCTTCTGGATCAGCAGGTATAGAAACAGGAACATCATCAATATCTATAGTTACAACTTCTTCAACACTAGGTTCAGATATTATATTATTAAATGTATTATTTACATTATTCTTTGTTTTTATAATAAAAATTGAACTTATAAAAATTATTATAGCCATAATTAAAATTACTATTACTTTTTTATTTTCAAACATTTCTATCACCTTTCTTTTTTATTATGTTTTTAGTCAAATAATTTAAATATTAGTTAAAAATTAAATTTTGGCCCGCCAATATTATTTCTCACTGTTACACTATCAGCAATTGTTATAACAGCAGTAGAGGCATTTTTAACTACAGTTGGATAATTAGAACTTGAATTTTCAATTATTGTATTTCCTGTTATATTTACATTAGAATTTGTATAACAATAAAGTGCATTAGAATTTGAAGCAGAAATTCCGCCACCACTAATACTAGCTTTACCTCTTATTACTAATGGTATTTTTTGATCACTAAATGAAGAGATTTTTCCACCAGTCATATTTAAAGTTGTATTTTCAAAAGTTGAAACTAATACTGATGCATCCCCATAAATATTACCTCCATAAATATTTAGAGTCCCTGCTGTTATAGCAATTATTGAATTTGAACCATTAGTAGTAATATCAGCTGTTTTATCTATTGTTATAGTTCCGCTGCTACTTATTGCAGTACCTACTTCAGATTTTATTGTTCCACCATTAATAGTTGTATTATTTACATTACCAACTGATATTCCATTCGAACTTTTAATTGTTCCTCCATTAATAGTTGATGTGCCAGCAACATATACAGCATAAGAAACATCACTAGTAATTGTTCCGTCAGTCATATTTAAAGAACCAGTACTACTGACATTAACTGTAATAGTATTAGCTGCCATAATATTTCCTCCATTAATATTTAAAGTTCCATAAGTATATATTGCTGGATATTTAGTATTATTATCACCAACACTTATATTAGCTGTACCATTAATTGTTAAGGTTGAAGATGCTTGATTAGATATAGCATTACTATTTTCAGATGATATACTACCACCACCTATAGTCGAATTACCTTTATTATAAAAAGCAACTAAACTTTCACTCTTTACAGTTCCATTTTTCATTTCTAAACTACCAGATGTTCCAACATATACCGCAGCATTTGTCGAAGATGAAATATTTCCTCCACTTATATTAGCTTCTCCTAAATTATATAAACCATATTGTTCGGTATTATTTATAAATCCATTAGTCATATTTAAAGAACCTGTATCAGCTACATAAACTGTAGGCGTCTTAGATGCCGAACTAGTTCCTCCATTAATATTTAAAGTCCCATATGTTAAAATAGCTGGATATGAAGTAGTATCACATGAACCACTTACATTTGCCGTTCCAGTAATAGTTGCTTCACTGCGATTAATTATGGCATTTTTATTTGATGATATATAACCACCACTAATTGTTAAAGTTCCACTATTACTTACACCTACTCCGTCTTCACTTTTTATAGTACCATTTGTAATTTCTATTATTGCTTTTTGGTCATTATTTACAGCAGCACCTGTTGAAGAATTCATTTCCCCACCGTTCATATAAGCACTTCCAAAATTATATAATGCATGCGCACTATTGCTAGTTATACTCCCAGATGTCATATTTAAAGAACCTGTATCAGTTACATAAACAGCAGTAATATTTTCAGCTGAAATATTTCCACCATTAATATTTAAAGTTCCATAAGTATATACTGTTGGAAATTGAGTATTACTATCAGCAGTACTTATATTAGCTGTACCATTAATTGTTAAAGTCGAATTTTCTCTATTATTTATAGAATTATTATTTACAGATGATATATTACCTCCACTAATAGTTGAAGTACCACTATTAAATAAAGCAACACCATCAACATTTGTAACATTACCAGATGTCATATTTAAAGAACCAGAATCATTTACGTAAACTGTAGAAGTTTTTGAAGCCAAAATAGTTCCACCATTAATATTTAAATTTCCATAAGTATATATTGTTGGATATCCAGCAGTATCACTACCACTTACATTAACTAGACCACTAATTGTTAAAGTCGAAGAGGCTTGATTAATAATAGCATTACCACTTTCCGAAGATATTTTACCACCACTAATAGTTGAAATACCACTATTATTGATAGCAGAAGAGCCATCACTTGAAACTGTACCTGCTGTCATATTTAAAGAACCAGTATTACTCACATAAATTGTAGAACTTTTAGATGACGTAATAGTTCCACCATTAATATTTAATTTACCATTATTAAATATTAAATATTGAAAATCATAATCTCCACTACTTTCAGATATTATATCAGTATTATTAATATTTAAAATCCCACAGTTATTTAATAATAAATTGCTTTTCAAACTATTTGTTTTAACAATTATGTTTTTTAATGTTATATCATTATTACTTTCATTTGTTATAAATCCATTATTAGCTATTATTGTATATTTATTTTCACCATCGCTTGTTATGATTTCTTTTTTATTAGCTATATTTAAACTTAGTGGTTCACTTGTTATATCTGTTAATAATATTATTTGTCCTTCATTTTTTACTTGTTTATATCCTTTTTCCACTGTTAATATTGGATTATTTCTACTTCCATCACCAGTTTCATCATTCCCATCTTTAGAAACATATACTGTTTCATAAGCCACATTTACTTTTTTACTTATTTCTTTACTATTTCCAACATTATCAGTTACCTTTACATACACTATATAACTTCCATCAGCTTTGTCATTAAATGTATATGTTGATCCATCATTTTTTTGATATGGTTGTTTATCTATTTTATATTCATAATATGCTATATCACTACCTGCATCTTTACTTGCACTAGCATCTATAATAATTTTATTTTCTTCTACCTTTGCTATAAATGATACTTCTGGATCATCTTTATCAATATTTGTTATATTTTGAGATATTGGATATGTATAGATATTTCCAGCATTATCTTGGACCTTTATTATGATGTTTTCTTCATTCACTTGATATTCTTTAGTATTTTCTAATTGCCAAGAAGTTCCACCATCAAAGCTATATCTATTTGTATCATGTAAGCCACTTCCTCCTGTATCTGCTGCTCCTTCTATTGTTAAGGTTACACTTCCATTTATCCAACCATCAGTACTTTTACTTACTCTGGTTATACTTGGTGGTTCTTTTTCTATATTTGTTATTTCTTGTTTTGTTGGATAGGTATAAATATTCCCAGCATTATCTCTTACTTTTATTATGATATTATTTTCATTTGCTGAATATTCTTTTGTGGCACTTTCTTGCCAATCTACCCCATTATTAAAACTATATCTTTTACTATCATGTAAGCCACTTCCTCCACTATCTGTTGCTCCTTCTATTGTTAACGTTACACTTCCATTTGTCCAACCATCAGTACTTTTACTTACTCCAGTCATACTTGGTGGTTCTTTTTCTATGTTGGTTATACTTTGAACTGTTTGATAAGTATAAATATTCCCGGCATTATCTCTTACTTTTATTACTATATCACTTTCATTTGATAAGTATTCTTTTGAAGCACTTGCTTGCCAATCGGTTCCATTATTAAAACTATAGGCTGCTGTATCATGTAAACCGCTTCCTCCAGAATCACTTGCTCCTTCGATTGTTAGAGTTACTGTTCCATTTGTCCAACTATCAGGACTCTTTTTTACTCCTGTTATGCTTGGTAATTCATTTTCGATGTTTGTTATTTCTTGTTTGGTTGGATATTCATAAATGTTTCCAGCATTATCTTGTACTTTTATTACAATATTACTTTCATTGGCTTTATATTCTTTGGTGTTTTCTAATTGCCAATTAACTCCTCCATCAAAACTATATCGTTCTTTATCATGTAGACCACTTCCTCCTAAGTCTTCTGCTCCATTAATAGTTAGAGTTACACTTCCACTTGTCCAATTACTTTCACTTTTACTTACTCCACTTATACTTGGTAAACTTTGGTCTATTTTTAAAGTTGTACTTTTTGTTAAACTTCTATTTTTTGCTTTATCGAAACACCTATAATACCTTGTTTCATTATGATTCCCTGTATAGGTTTTTGATATTGTATTATCACTTAATGTTTCACTCATTTTTGTATAGTCATTATCATTTGTACTTTCTTCACAATAATCAAAGGCACTTCCACTTGATATATTACTGATATTTATTTTCACTGTTACATCTTCATTTGTCCATCCTGTTTTTTCATTTACTACTTCTATTGTTGGAGCATCTTTATCTACTTTTTCTACTGTAATATTTCTACTACTTACATTTCCTACTTGATCTTTAACATGGATATACCATTTGGTATTTACATCGACACTTTTCTTATATGTTTGTTCTTCGGTTAAATTATCTTGTTTTGTTAAATTTCCTTCATTTATTGTCTCACTTGTACTATATTCATATCCTGCTATTCCACTATCTTTATCTATTACCGTTGCACTTATTTCATTTGTTTGTTCCCATTCACTACTTACATTCATACTTTTGATATCTGGTCCATCTGTATCAATATTTGTGATACTTTGAACTTCTTCATATGTATAAATATTTCCAGCATTATCTTGTACTTTTATTACAATGTTGTTTTCATTTGCTAAATATTCTTTGGTGTTTCCTAATTGCCAATTAACTCCTCCATCAAAACTATATCTATCTTTATCATGTAGACCACTTCCTCCTAAGTCTTCTGCTCCATTTATTGTTAAAGTTACACTTCCACTTGTCCAATTACTTTCACTTTTACTTACTCCACTTATACTTGGTTCTGTATGATCGATATTTG
>CANQIN010000004.1 GCA_947623995.1 uncultured Bacilli bacterium
CCTGAGTACCAATTACTTATAATTATAATCAAATATTTATAAATGTCAATAATTTTAGTAAAATTTTTTTAAAAATTCTTTAGATGAAGGAGATAAGTTTTTTTCTATGTATGCAATAGCTATTTCTTTTGAAATTGGAATATTTAAAAATTGTAAGTCTGTAGTTTTTGCTAAACTGATAGGAAGTAATGCAACTCCCAATCCTCTTTTTGCATAATCTAAACCTGATTCATAACTTGCAGTTTCAATTGATAACTTCTTTTCTATTTTATTTTTTAATAATAATTCTTCAAAATATTTTCTCTCTTTTTTTGCATTTATTGGAAGAATCAATGGTATACCTTTTATATCGCTTAGATTTTTTATATTAAATTTATCTTTTAAATATGCTAAGCAATATTCTTCTTTGTATAAATCAAGCATACTAATTTCATTTGCTTTTCCATAATTATCAATTTTTTCATCAATAACAAAATCAACATTATAATGATATAATTTTTCAAATAAATCTTTAGTCGATAAATTAATAATTTTAAATGCTCCATTTGGATAATCTTTCTTAAAAGATTCTATTTTATCATTTAGCATGCTAATTTCTATATCCTCTGCAATACCTATTGATATTTTACCACTATTTAAATCTTTACTCTGTTTAAATGTTTTTTCAGTTATAAACAGTAAATTATATGCTTTTTCATAACCTTCAAATAATGTTTTTCCATCTTCAGTTAATTCAATATAATTTTTAGAGTTTTTCTTGATTAATTTTGTTCCCATCAGATTTTCTAACGATTTAATATGTCTTGATACATTAGTCTGATCTATTTTCAATTTTGAAGCTGCATCAGCAAAATCTTTTGATTGTCCAACTATAACAAAAGTTCTAATTAAATCTAAATTCATTTTTGGTGTATGAAACATAATAATTTCCCCCTTTTGATTAATGCCTATCTTATATTAAATTAATCTAAATGTCAATATCATAAATGCAATTTTGCATTTTTTATAATGTTTTTTTGCAAATTTGCAGTTAAAATAAATGATAATTATATATTACTTTACATAAATAAAATATATATTATATTTGCTAATTTACGTGCAACAAAAGAAAATATGATATTTTTACATATAAATTAATATAAATAAAAAAAATTACATTTTTTAATGTAAATTTTTGCTTTTTTTAGACTTCTTATCTTTAATATTTTTCATAATTAAGATAAATATTAATAAAATTAAAACAATAATAATATAAATAATTATAGGTCTTTTTTTAACTACATTATATTGTTTTGTATTAACTATTTCACCATATTCATTTGTTTCAACAATTTCTACTTTTCCAGGCTTATTAAAAGTAATAGTATTATCTTCATTAATTACTGCAATATCATTATTTGAAGATTCTAATTTATGATTATTTTCAAGATTATAATTAATCTTATTTCCAACTTTTACTTTTTCTATTTTTTTATCAGTAACTGTTTTTGAATTATCTTCTTTATTTGTTTTACTATTATTTTCACTATTATCATTCTGAACTTCTTTAGGATTTGTAATTGTAATTCTTCCATTAATTACTTGATATTCTAAAGTTTCTAAATCACTAGTTGCATAATCAGTAACATCTAAATTAATATCACTATCAAGGGCATTGTCATTAACTTTAAATTTTAATAATAAAAGGTTTTGATTATTAGTATATACTTCGTTAAAAGAAATTGCATAAAAAGAAATAATATTTGAATCATTTATAGCCAAGTCTTTCATACTAAAATTTTCAAAGCCAAGCATTTCTCCATCAATATATGTTAAACTGTTTTCATCAAAATCTATTTTCATTCCTATTATACTAAAACCAACATTATTTTTAATAGCAATTGGAACTTCAATTTCTTCACCAGTTTTTACAAGCGAATTACCCACTTCAAAAGTGGGTAATTCTGCTGCATCAATTTTTTTTAGAAAAAAGATGCTAATTAATAAGATAAATATATTAATTATTTTTAATGATTTTATGTTTTGCATATCCAAATACTCCAATTAATCCTAAAGAAATTATGGATAAAATCAAATTAACAATATTCGATGTAGCACCTGTTTGAGGGCTTACCAAATCTTCATTATTTGTGACATTTTCATCAGATGTATGTTCATCTTCAACTGGTTTTGCCATTACTTTAACTGTTAAAGTTTGTTTTTGACCATTTGATGCTGTAACGGTAATTGTTACTGTACCACTAGCTAGAGCTTTAAAATTACCATCTTTATCAATTGTTAAAATACTTTCATCACTTGATTCATAAGTATATGTTAAATTATCTGTGTTATTTGCTGGATAAGCACTTACACCTAATTTACCACCATTTCCAACTGTAAGTTCATCAAGAGAATTAATTTGAATCTTTTCTACATGAATTTCATTAACTTTAATAGTTATTTCTTTTTCAATTTCACCAACGGTAACTTTTATTTTTGCTTCTCCTTCTTTTAGGGCTGTAACTTTACCATTTTCATCAACCGTTAAAATACTTTCATCACTAGAACTATATAATACATTATTTAACTCTGTAGTATCAATAGGATCTGGTGTGATTTCCATATCATAAGTCTCACCTTTTAACATTTCTTCAGGTGCAGATATTTCGATATCATTTAATGGAATAATTTTAACTGTAACATTTATGTTAATACTCATTCCATTTTTTAATGTACCAGTTATAACTGTAGTACCTTCTTTTAAAGCTGTAATAACTCCTTCACTATTTACAGTTGCAACAGAATTTTCGCTACTAGACCAAGCAATAACTTTAGATTCAGTTGCATCACTTGGATTTATTTGATAAGAAACTTTAAAAGTTTTACCTTTAATAATTTCAATATCTTCTTTAGTTGGTGTAAATGAACTTATTGGAACAAATACATTTACTTTGATACTATCACTTTTATTATTAGCTGTTGCTGTTATTGTTACTGTACCAGCTTTTTTAGCAGTTACGACACCAGTTGCACTAACAGAAGCTATATCATCATCACTACTTGACCATTTTAAAGTATATTCTTCGTTAGTATCACTAGGATTTACAGTAGCTGTTAAATTAGTTTCATGATTTTTTTCTAATTGCATTGTATTATCTGTTAAACCACTTTTTTCATTTATAACAACACTTTCAATTGGCGTAATTACATAAACAATAATTGTATCACTTTTGCCATCTTTTGTAGCAGTTATAATAGTTTGACCATTACTTAAAGCAGTTATCTCACCATTTTGATTAACTGTTGCAACTTCTTCACTAGAACTTTCCCAATGAGTTGGGGTTGTGTCAGTATAATCACTTGGATTTATTTTAATTTTGATAGTTTTAGTCGTATTTTTATTTACATTAATACTTTCTTTGCCATCTTCAAGAATTACTTCTGTTACTGGTACTTTTACTGTAACTGTAGCAGTTGCAGTTTTACCATTTTTTAAACGAGCTGTAATCGTTGCACTTCCACCACCAACAGCTTTTAATAAACCACTAGTTTTATCAATTGTAGCAACATTAGGATTATCACTTTCCCATGTTACAGTTTTATCTTCTTCAGCAGTAGCTGGTTGGATATCAACGCTAAGATTTTTTGTTTCTCCTTTATTCATTGTTATATCACTATTTGGTAATATTGTAATTGAATCAATTGGAATTAATACTTTAATATTAACTGAATCACTTTTATCTTTATATCTTACAGTAATTGTTGCATCACCAGGTTGTAGAGCATGAACAGTTCCATCAGGATCAACACTTACAATATCTTCATGATCACTTTCCCAAGTAATTTTACTTTTTTCACTTGTATCACTAGGATTGATTTGTAAATTTAATTTTTTAGTTTGTGGTGCTACTAATGAGAAATCTTCATCTAAGATATCCAAAGAGTCAATATCAACAAATACATGAACATTTACTTCAAAATTATATTCACCAATAGATGCTTTAATTACTGTATCGCCACCACTAACAGCAGTTACTTTACCATTATTTACTGTAGCAACTTGTGGTTTAGTACTTTCCCATTTAATCGTTTTATTATCAGTTGTATTTAATGGATAATATGTAACACTTAAATCTTTTGTAGCTCCACGATTTAAAGTAATATCTGCAGTTTCACTTATTGATGCACTTGTTATTGGAACTTTAACAGTTACATTAACACTGGCAGAAATTCCAGTAGTAGTTTTCGCAATAATTTGGGTTGTTCCACCACTAACAGCAGTTATTTTACCATCTTCTACTTTAGCTATAGAGTTTTCTTTACTTTCCCAAGTAATAGTTTCATCATCACTTGAGTTGCCATCAGGATTTTGTAAAACAATATTTGGTGTCACATTAATACTTCCATAAGTAATCCCACCACCATTATTTTGCTTATCTAATATTTCTAATTCAACGTCTGATTGGTCTAATTGTAATTCTTTAATTGGATTAGTTACATTAAAAGTAATAGTTTTATCATAACCGTATGCACTAACTTTTACTTTTGTTTCACCATTTTTAACAGCTTCAACTTTGCCAGTAGTAGAAACTGTAACACTTTCTCCACTTAATATACTATAACTTTCATCTTTAGCAGTAGTAGTATTTGCTGGTGTGGGTGTAACATCTATTTGATAGGTATCACCCCAAAACAAATCAACATTTTCTTCTTTAACATTAATACCAGTTGCGGGAACAAGAATTTTAATTTTACCTACCTCAGTTGTGTAAGTAGTAATATCTTCATCATTACCTGCATCTTCACTTAACTTCTTTTTAAATTCGGTTACTGTTGCTTTAAATTCATAATCACCAGCAGCATTATCTTTGACTTTTAAAGTCATTTTACCAAATGCCCCATTATAATTAGTATTTATAGCATCAGCTTCCGCAAAAGAAGCAGTAAACATACCTTTTGTATTATCATTAGAAGCTGCAGCGGCGTGTGCTCCAAAAGTTGTATAATAATCAACATATGTTGATTTATTTGGTTCTTCTACCTTAACAATTTCAAAAGCACTTGTATCAACTGGTACTTCTATACCAACTGCTGCATATTCGGTTGCTCCTTTTAACCCAACATCCAAAACAATTGTATCCCCTGGATGTGCTTCTGTAATACTGACACCCTCAGAATCTTTTACTTGTACAGTAAATACTGAATTTTGATTTGCTAATACATAAATTGGTATTGCAAACACTAAAAGTACAAGTAAAAATAATGACATTTTTGATAATTTTTTCATTACTTTCACCCTTTCAATTTATTCAAATTTATCACTTTAATCTTATCACTTTATTTTTTAATTGACAAGATTTTTTTCTTGGCTTTTTATGGCATGAACAATAATCCTTTTTTTGCCATTATTATTGCATGTTGATAATGTAAGTGTCTTATCTTCTATCTTATTATATATATAATTTGAAGAAGATAAATCATAGTTATTCTTATTAATATCTAATGGTAATTCATCAGTTGGTGATGCTAAATAAGTTCTATAAATATCATAAGTTATTTCTTTATCAATTGTTGTAATTTTAATACTTATTTTATTTCCTAAATTACCATTTATTATTTTAATCAAATCACTAAACATGGCCTCAGTATTCATATTATGACCATATATTATGGTATTATTATCATTAAATTCATGATTTCGATAATCCATAAATATTGAACCATTACGATTATATTCTTTATTTATATCTCTATTTAAATAATAATTATTATTGCTTCCCTGTAATATTGGATAATTAATATTCGTATTTGGAATTGAAATCCAACCTTTTACATCAGAATTTACCTCTTTTAATTTTTTTACATCAATATAATCATTAATTTCATTTGAATTATCATCTTCATTAATAATTGTATAATCATTAATAATTTCTTGATACAAATTATTATTTTTTTTATCTTCAAATAAATTATGAAAATAATTATAAGAAGATAAAATAAAAATTATGATAAGTAATATTAATATAAAATTTAAAATAAATAATTTATATTTCTTTTTTAATTTAAGTTTAGCCATAATATAATCCTTTTTTCATATATAATCTTAAAATATCAACTGCATCAATAGCCGTAATTCTTTGGTCGTTATTAAAATCACCTATTTCTATTTTATGATTAGTTAATTCTCTTTTTCCTAAAGCATAATATAATGCTTCTACGGCATCTATTACTTCTATTTTACCATTCTCATTTAAATCACCTTTTAAAACATCACCAACAACTACCGTACATTTATCACTATATCCATTAGAAGCTGTAACGGTAATTGTCGCTATACCTTTGCCTGTAGCTTTAATCTTTCCAAATTTATCTACTGTAACAACTCCAACATTAGAAGTTTGCCAATCTGGATAATAATCATTAGGATAAGTTGTAACTTTTAAATTTGCTGTATCACCAATATTTTTTAAATTAATAGAATGCGTATCTAAAACAGTATCATAAGAATAAATATTAATATATGTTGTAACATCAGAATATCTTCCACTAACTCTATACTCAACATGTCCCATTCCACCTGCTGTAATTAAACCATCTTTAGAAATAATAATTTTAGAAGTATTTCCATAACTAAACGAATAATTAATTGTATCATTAGCCGTTTTAGGTTCAATAATTGGTTTTAATTGATATGTTTGACCATTTCTTAAATAAATATCTGTCTTTTCAAATTTTAAAGAGGTCATTTTACCTATGGCATGAACATTTATTTCAACTTTAATACCACTTCCATCATTAGCAGTTCCAATTAATTTAGCATCGCCACCAGAAACAGCTCTTATCGTAACATGAGTAGCATCTATTTTATCTATTGCTACTATATCATCATTACTACTTTGCCAATTAATTTTTCGATCATAAGCAATATATGGTTGTCCAACATAAGTAATAGTTGTAGTTCTTCCTTCAACTAATTCAATATTTTTCTCATCAGGAATTAATTCAATTTCTTCTACTTTATATTTAACATCTAAAGTATAATCTAAAGAAACATTATAACGTTTATTTGTTACAGTGATAGTTGTTGTACCACTTTTTAAAATTGTTACATTACCACTATTATCTACTGTTGCAACATAGTCATTACTACTATGCCATTCTAAATCACCATCTTTATTAGTTTTAACACTAAATTTATAATTTTTAATATTATTATCAGTTATGTAAACAGTTTCATCTCCAACCCTTTCAAATTCTATAGATGAAGATGTTTTAGATATATCTAATTTATAAAAAGTAAGCCCATTGCTATCTTCTTGTGTCCAATAAATCAAATTACCTTTAGTATTTAAGTTAATTAACGATGAAACATTTATTGATTCAATTTCTAAAGGATTTTCTATAATATTACCATCACTATCAATTATCATATAATAATATTTTGAATCACCACTAAAATAATATTCTTTATCATGAGGAGCTGTCCAATTTTTTAAACCTTTTTCTAACCAAATAATCGCAATATTACCATTATCTAATTTAGTTGCTCTTACATTAACAACACTTTTATTATAATCATTATAATCGGTTATCCATTTAACTCCATAATCAATAACTTGGGAATTAGATAACCTAAATTCTCCTTTATTTTGAATACTAGTTCTTTTTTCTTCACTTTTTCTTAAATCAGTCTTAAATTTTTGTAAAGTTTCGGAACTTTTGCCTTCAAAATTTTTATCTAATTTTTGAATAAAAATATTTCTTGGTTCATTAACTGATGAAGAATTAGCATAGTTTAATGATAAAGTTTTTTCACTAGCACCTACAACTAAATAACCATCATTAAGTTCAATAATGTTTCCTAAGTTAGCATATGTATTATTATAACCATATTCACTATCATTTGCTTCACGAAAATGAAAAATATTATAAAGGTTATATTTAGCAGTTAAAGGATTACTGATACCATTTGTTTTAAATACTACTAAACTTCTGGGATTGGCATCTCCTTGATCGGCCATTAAAAATTCATTATCACTTGTTCCAATTATTCTTTGAGCAAAAGAATGAGAAACCCAATGATACCTATTAATTCCATAATCGGTAAAATCACTAGATTTATTTAAACAATCTAAAGAAGTAGCATCAAAAAATAAGGCAAAACTCATTTGATGACCATTATACATTTCTCTTGCAAAATTAACACCTATTATCCCATTAGATACAGCCATATCAGCATTTCCAGCATTAAAAGCAATTTTTGTTCCATATTCTTTATCGTAACTAGTTAAACGACTTTTTGTTAAAGTAGGACTCATATCATAGCCTTTTACTGATATTGTTTTAACTATCCCACCATTAGTATCATATTTGGCTAATAAAATAGTCGGTGTTGAAGCATAATCAGGACTACTTGCATCAACTGTTTTATTATCAGTTGTTCCATATAATACATATAAATAGTTATTATAATAAAGAGCTGTTCCAAATAATGTTAAATAACGATTAATAGTTTTTTCTGAAACTTTATTACCATCTAAATCAAAAGTTGCCCATCCTAGCTTACTACTATTATTTTTTATTTCATAAATAACATTATAATTATTTTTATCATCAATAAATTCATAATAATTAGCTTTTTCAGGATAATAAATAGTTCCATTGGCTCCTAAATCCTTAATTTCTTCTGGAATATTTTCAAGAGTAATCTTTTTTTCCTCAACATAAGCTGTATTATAGGCTAAAACTTTAATTGGTATTAAAAATAGAATACTTAATATTAAAATCATTTTTATCTTTCTCATTATCTTTGCTCCTTTATTTCATATATAATCTTAAAATATCAACTGCATCAATAGCCGTAACTCTTTGGTCGTTATTAAAATCACCTATTTCTATTTTATGATTAGTTAATTCTCTTTTTCCTAAAGCATAATATAATGCTTCTACGGCATCTATTACTTCTATTTTACCATTTTCATTTAAATCACCTTTTAAATAAGGCGTAATTCCTGTTCCTACTTTTACGGTAGCTTCAGCACTTTTACCATTACTTGTTGTAACAGTTATGGTACATGTTCCGTTTCCAATTCCCGTAATTTCACCTTTTCCAGCAACTCTTGCGACATTTACATTATCACTTTTCCATGTTAGAGTTGGACTATCTGTGGTATCAGTTGGATTAATTGTTGCAATTACTGTATCTTTACCACCTATTTTTAAAGTGATATTGTTTTTATTTAAATTAACACTTTCAATTTCTTTATAACCATTTGTATAGAAAAAATTATCATTGTATATATCTAAAATACTAGTTATATCTTCTAAATCAATATAGCCATTATTATTTATATCTCCTAAAATATTAATATCTTCATCAAAAGTTGCTGATATAGAATAATCTTGTAACATCGATGAATCAATTGAATTAATATTTCCATCTTTGTTTACATCACCAATGTATCCTTTAGAACCGTCACTTAAGGTTACGGGAACACTTACATATATTAAGCAACTTGCACTTCCATATTTTAAAGAAGTTGCAGTTACCCGAACAAATCCTCCTCTTTTTGGAGTTACTACCCCATTATTTACACTAGCAACTAAATCGGAGTCCGTTTTCCAAGTTACATCGTTTGCTTTACTTCCATTACTTAATGTTGCTTCTAACTTTAAAGTCTCATTTAAACTATTAAATTGATATTGAGTATTATTTAACTTTAAACGAATATCTTCTTCTACTTTTACTTTAAAGGATGCTCGAAAACTTTTATTTATAGACATTCCCGAAACATTTATAGTGGTACTTCCTTTGGAAACACCGACTATTTTATCATCTTCTATTTTAGCAATTTCTGGACTTTGCGATGTATAGGTAACAGAGTATATTGTCGCATTACTAGGAACGATAGTAGGACTAATTTTTTTAGTTTCATTTATTTTTACAGTCATATCATTTACACTAAAGCTATCCATTATATAACCAACATCAATTGGAAATTCTTTTTCCATACCAAACATCGATGCTTTGAAAGTTGTTTGTCCTTCTTTTACTCCCATTATCAAACCATCTTTTAAACTTAAATAAGGACTATTTAAAGTATTAAATTTAACATTAGAAATATCAATGGTTGCTTTGGTATCTTCATCACTAATATAATAGGCATTTTTAATGTTTAGGGTTTCTCCTATGCCAACATAATAATGTTCTGTCGTACCATTATAATTACTATGATATAAATTAAAATCATGAATATATTCGGGAATACTTTCTACATATTCAATCATCGTATCACTTTTTCCAGTTTTATTTGGAGTACTTATGGCATCATATCTTGAAAACATTTGAACAGCAAAATAAGTTTTTGAACCACTATATTCTACAGCAACAGCTCCAATACCAACAGATTTATAATCTTCCTTAATCATATTTTTATAATGCCCTGGCGATTCTTTCCAACCATACATTACCCCAGAATTCCCTGTTCTATATCCATATAAAATATTTTCACCTGAAGCACTTGGAGTTGAAACAGCTGTATAAAATGATTTACCATTAGGTCTTGTATGGTCAAAATGAACAGCAATTTCAGCTGCTCTTTTCATGGCTGCTTCTTGTAAATTACTATCCATTGTTAAAGGTTCACTATTTACTTCTTTTCTTACTTCATTTGTTGCAGTTAATGCTTCATTGGCCCAATCATAATCCCTTATTACAGTTATAGGAATATTATAGGATTCTAAAGCATGAGCATTATTGCAAAATAAGCCAACTACAATCAGCAAAACCGTAATATATAGACGCATCAATCTTTTCATAAAAAATACCTCTTTTTCATTTTTTCTCCTATTTCATATATAATCTTAAAATATCAACTGCATCAATAGCCGTAATTCTTTGGTCGTTATTAAAATCACCTATTTCTATTTTATGATTAGTTAATTCTCTTTTTCCTAAAGCATAATATAATGCTTCTACGGCATCTATTACTTCTATTTTACCATTTTCATTTAAATCACCTTTTAAATAAGGCGTAATTCCTGTTCCTACTTTTACGGTAGCTTCAGCACTTTTACCATTACTTGTTGTAACAGTTATGGTACATGTTCCATTTCCAATTCCTGTAATCTCACCTTTCCCATCAACTCTTGCAACACTTGCATTATCACTTTTCCAAGTTAATTTAGGACTATCAGTAGTATCAGTTGGATTAATAGTCGCAATTAAAGTATCATTACCACCAATATTTAAAGTTATATTGTTTTTATTTAAAGTAACACTTTTTATTTCTTTATAAGCTCCTGGAGTAAAATATCGATATTTATATAAAGACATTATTACAGCACTATCAGCAGTAGTTATTCCTCCATCATTATCTAAATCACCAATTAATATCTGGTCTTTATTTGCTCCATATTTAAATAAATTTAGGATTTCACTAGAATCAGCCAAATCAAATTGTCCATCTTTATTTAAGTCACCAACATATTGTTTAGAACCATCACTTAAGGTTACGGGAACACTTACATATATGTAACAACTTGTACTACCATATTTTTTAGAAGTTGCTGTAGCATAAACAAGTCCACCTCGCTTTGGTGTTACTAATCCATTATTTATACTAATAACTTCATTATTATCAACACTCCAAGTTACATCATTTACTTTACTGCCATTATTTAAAGTAGCTTCTAATCTTAAAGTTTCATTTAAACTATTAAATTGATAAATACTATAATTTAATTTTAAATAAATATCAGTAACATTAACATTTATTGTGGTAGTATTACCTGTAACAGTTTTAACTGAAATAGTTGTTTGACCTTTAGAAAGTAATTTAATTTTACCATTATCTACTGTTGCAACACTTTTATCAGTACTATCCCAAATTAATTTTTCAGGATAATAATATTTAGGAGTTAATGTATACTTTAAATCAATAACGTCATTTACATTACCATTTATTTCTTTATCGCTAAATGTTACTTTAGAAACTAAATCTTGATATTCTATATTATTATTTTCAGCATAAGAAGCAGTTTTAGTATTTTCATGTAAATAGACAGTTGATGTTAAATCACCAAAATTCATATAATCAATATTTTCACTTTCAATAATAATTTCTTCTAAATTTTTACTATTATTAAACGCATTATCACCAATTTCTTTAACATTAGATGGAATTATAACAGCATTTAATTGATTAGATTGACTAAATGCTGAAGCACCAATATATTCTACACTTGATGGAATAGTTAAAACTCCAGTTAAATTACGATTCCAAGAAAATGTACCACTAGAAATATATTTTAAATTATTACTAAGTTTTAATGAACTTATATTAATTTCATCAAAAGCAGAACTACCAATATAAGTAACATTATCAGGAATAACTAAATCTCCTTTAATTGGTACATAAGTAAATGCACTACGACCAATAGATTTTAAAGTTGTTGGTAATTTTAAAGTAGTATCAAAACTTTTAGAATAAGCAAAAGCATTATTACCAATATATTCCAATTGACTAGGAAGTTTTAATTCACCAGAAAATGAAGAATTTCTAAATGCTTCGATACCAATTCCAATTACAGGTTTATTATTTATTTTATCTGGTAAAACTAAATTACCACTCGGAATTTCCCCATTTTTTCCTTCAGCACCTAAAATTACAATATGTTTATTTGATTCAATATATCTTAATCGATAATTTTCATTAGTAACATCATAATATCCAAGTTTAGACCAATCATTTAAATTTCCTAATTTATTACTAGTAGCCTTGTTATTAGAATCTAGAGTTACATAATAAATAATTCCATCAATGGTATATACCCCATTAATAGTAGCTGAAGATGTAGAAGATTTGATTTTATTAATAGCATTATTAGTTATGTTATATGTATATAAATTTTTATCATTACCAACATAATATAATAAATTACCATCTTTTACTAAACCAGAATTAAAATTATCATATAAAGCATCAGCAATTTTTTCTTTACTACCACTATTAATATTTTCTTTATATAAAGTACTAGCCCATCCAGGTTTATATTCACTATCAATATAATATTTATAAGTATCAGTATAATATGTTTGAGAATATATTGAATAATCATTTTGACTAGTTACACCATTAGGAAAAGATGAAGAATTTTTAAAAAAATTATTACTATCTAATCTAACATCTGAAAAATTAAACATTGATGCCAATTGTTTTGGAAAGTCATCTCTACTCTTAAATTTAACCGTAAAATCAATACGGTTAGGATGATTACCAGTTCCTGCAGTTGCATCAAAATAAGTCCATTCATTATCTAAGTTACATATGTTCCAAGCATGGTCACCCATATTACTAGATACTCTTTCACATGATAATCCAGCCGTTTGATTTAATAATCGAAAGGCATCATTAAAACCAGCACATACAGAATTATGTTCAAGAAATACTGAATAATAGCTTTGGTCATATTTTGCAGCTCCATAATCATTTCCAAGTTGTGTATAAACTCCAAAAAACATTGCCTTATCATGGTCACTCATATTATCATTTACCTGTTCCATAGCATACAAAATATTTTGCTCAATTAATGCATTATCACTATCATCAAGAGCTTTAACCACATTAATAAAACTTAAAAAAACAATAATAACAAAGCTTAATCTTATTTTACGCATTTTTAACCATTCCTTTTCATATAATATATAATTTTCAAAGATTAAAAAACTACAAATTATCAACTTTTTTTCTTTATAAACATTATATTAAAATCATATTAAAAATGCAATTGTAAAAAATTCAAATGTAATTCTTTAACTAAATATATTAGAATCAAAAAAGTAGTCCATTTTAATATTTAATTCTCTACATAGTTGATATAAGATATCAAGCTGTATTGTTTTATGTTTTTTATAAAAAATACTTTCTAATGTTGATTTTGAAACACTTGTTGTTTTAGATAAAGCCATAACTACTTTATCTAAGTCTTTATTTAAAGATATATTTTCATCAACAATATTTTTTTCTTTACAAACTTCTATTAATCTCAAAATTACCTTATCTAACATTTTATCTACCTCTCTCTATTAATTTTTCAAAATATGTACTATCAAAAAAATCTTTTAATTCAATATTTAATCCTTCACATATTTTTAAAATGGTTTTTAATTTTGGATTTTTGGAATTTCCAAGCATTATATTTTCAATTGTACTCTGACTTATTAAACATTTATCTGCTAAAGAATTTATATTTAAGTTATTAATATGACAATAATATAAAATCCTATTTGCTAAAGCTATTTCCAATTTCACTTTTAATTATTTCTAACTATTCTTAAATCTTTATTTTTATATCTAAATAACACAGGATCTAATATTATACTTTTCATAATTTTTAAACTTTTAATTAAATTTATATAATTATTTTTTTGCATTTTTATCCTCCTTATCAATAGTCTATTTCCCCCACTTTTAGCAAATAACTAACTCTTAGTGAAATAATTAATTTGGTGAGAAACTATGATTGTAAAAAATCTTAAAGAAAGCCGAGAACGTTTAGATTTAAAACAAGTTGATATTGCTAAGATTTTCCCAGTTACCAAATATACTGTTTCAGGTTGGGAAACAGGTAAAGACACTATTCCTTTAAGAAGACTAATTCAGTATGCCAATCATTATAATTACAGTTTAGACTATTTATTTGGTCTTTCTAAAAATAAAACCAGAAATAGTAATTTAACAATTGATTTAAATAACTTAGCACAAAAACTTAAAGATTTACGAATCACTAATCAAATGACACAAGCAGATGTTGCTAAATATTTAAATACTAGTCAAGCAGCATACGCCCACTATGAGAATGCTCGATACCTTATTCCCACCTCATTTCTTATTACTTTAACTAAAATTTATAAACCATTCTCAATTGATGATTTATTTAAATGATACCCTTTTAAAAGCATTTAGTTGCTTTTTTATATGTAATAGTAGCTTTTCTCCATGGTTATCTAACTACACCAATAATATAACGCATTAAAAAATTTTTTTCAGCGCCTTTTTTTAATTTTTTTTAATTTTTCATTGAATCTAATTTTAATAAACTTTTTAATAAATAATACATTACATTAACAACAATAGAATTACCTGCTTGATTATACAATGCAGTTTCACTTTGACATACGTTGCTTGCTTTTTCAAAATCACTTTCATCAAATCCCATTAATCTCCATGCTTCCTTAGGTGTAACTTTTCTTATTCTCATTTTTTTTCTTTCTATTACAGCTATTTTTAAATTATCAGCTGTATTTGATGCTGTTAATGTAGGTGCATATCCTCTTTCAGAAAAAATTCTTGATGATTGATTAAATTTCACTTTTTTATCAACACCACATAATTTTCCATTTTTAAATTTTTCTAAATCAATCTCATATCTGTAATCATCACTATTTTTATCTTTAAATAATAATTTATTTGCTTTCTTTTTACTTTTTCTATTTGTTAGATAATATTTTTTATCCACATTATAATCTAAAAAATCTTTTAAATGACTACTATTTTTTATTGGTTTTGGAAATTCAAAATCTCTTTTTTCTAAAAAAGCAATTAAAAAATACCTCTCACGTTTTTGAGGTATTTCATAATCAGAAGCTATTAAAACTTTATCATATAAAGTATAACCAATATCTATTAATTCATTTTTAAACATTGCTAAAGTATTTTTAAATTTTTTACTTGTAATACTTGCAACGTTTTCAAAAATAATTATTTTAGGTTTATTATAAACTTCTTTAAGTATTCTTATAATTTCCCAACCTAAGCTAGACCTAGTTGCACTATACATATCAAATCCCTTCATTCTTCCAGAACAAGAAATATCTTGACATGGAAAACCACCAATCCATAAATCGCAATATGGTAACTCTTTACCATTAATTTTTTTAATATCTCCTAAATTTAAATTTTCACTAATATTGTGAACAGCGCAATAACTTTTTACAGCATTTTTATTTATTTCCGAAAAAAATTCTAAAGAATAATTATTTATATACCCATTATTTTTTAATCTTTCTAACGCCTTTTCAGGACTTCCTATTCCACTAAAAAATGTACCAACTTTTAATATTTTATCTGTCATTTTAACAAACCCCCTTCATTTTTTATGACATCAAAAAAAGACCTTCACTTGAAGATCTTTAAGTAAATATACAAATTTTTAAACAATAATAAACTAAATAATACATTTTCTTAAGTAATTGGAAATAGTAAAATCGTTTAAAACCCTAGTATTATAAGGCAATTTATACTTTGGGTATATACTTTGTTCTCCCCCCCTATGTCAATAGTTTTACATCATTTTAAACCACTTTTTTGCAAATCTAATTTAATTTATTAATCTTTAAATAATTTAACAAGTATTGGCTTTAATAATTCAATAATTATAAAAGCCACAATATTTACAAATAAAACAAAAACAAAGTTTAAAACCGTAATTCTTTCAAGTCCAAATAAATTACCAATAGGTGTGAAAAAAACTATAACTTGAATAAACATTAAAAAGAAAATACCCATATTTAAATATTTATTACTAAATAATCCTTTTTTTCTAATTTCTTCTTTTAGAGAACGACAATTATAAGCAAAAACAAATTCATTTACAATAATACTTAACAATGCTAGAGTCTGAGCACTTTTAAAGCCTATAGGCAGATAATGATAATAGACAAATAAACTTAACCCTGTTTCAATAATTACTGAAGATATTAAAAAGGCTGTAAAAAATTTTGTAAAAATTGGTTTATTTAAGCAATTTGGTTTACGCTTCATAACATCTTTAGATGCTGATTCAAAAGATAACGCAATTGATGGAATCGTATCAGCCACTAAATCAATATATAAAATATGAATAGCTGAAATAACATTTAAACCAGTAATCATGCCAAATAAAATAATTAATATTTCGGTAAAATTACTAGATAAGTTATATAAAATATTACTTATAACATTATCATAAATTCTTCTTCCTTCTTTAATAGCTACAACAATCGTATCATAACTATCATCAAGTAAAATAATATCTGCAACTTCTTTAGTAACATCAGTTCCACTTTTGCCCATGCCAATTCCCACATGAGCCATCTTAATAGCAGGAGCATCATTTACTCCATCACCACTCATCGCTACAACTTCTCCTGAGTTACTTAAAGCTTTAATAATTCTTAATTTATGTTCAGGACTAACTCTTGCAAATACACAATATTTTTGAATATTTTCTCTTAATTCTTCTTCACTTAAATTATCTAGAGAAGCCGCATTTAAACATTCACTTTTATTCTTACATATTCCCACTTCTCTTGCAATATTATATGCTGTTTCTAAATTATCACCTGTTAACATAATTGGTCTAATAGAAGCTTCTAAACAAGTACTAATAGCATCTTTAATATTCTTTCTGACTGGATCTTTTAATCCAATAAGACCCACAAAAATTAAATCATTTTCTTCTTTTAAATAATCTTCTTCATTTAAATTATTACTTTTTATTTCCTTATAAGCAAATCCTAAAACTTTTAAAGATTCTAAAGCCATTTCTTTTTCATAATCACGATACCTATTTTTTAACTTTGAATTAAAAGAAACAACTTTATTATTAATTAAAATTTTTTTACTTTTCTTTAATATACTTTCAAAACTTCCTTTAACATACATTATATCTTTATCATTATGATAACAAACACTCATAATTTTTCTCTCTGAATCAAAAGGCACTTCAATAATTTTATGGTATTTAAAATCTTTAATATTTAAGGAAATTAAATAATTTTTTAAAGCTACATCAACAGCATCCCCTGTATATTCTTTTTTATGATTAAGTAAAGCTGTATTACATAAACTCATAATTTCAATTAATTTTTGATTATTATTTTTATTAAGATTTTTAGTTTCTTCATTATTAGTATAAATTTTTATAACTTGCATTTTATTTTCAGTTAATGTTCCCGTTTTATCAGTACAAATAACATTTGTTGAACCTAAAGTTTCGATAGCCGCTAAGTTTTTGACTATGGCTTTTTCTTTGGCCATTTGTTTTACCCCAATAGTTAAAGTTGCCGTTATAGCAATTGGTAAAGATTCTGGAACACTTGCTACAATCATAGATACACAAAGCATAATAACCGTTATAAAATCATCATGTCTTACAATCCCATATAATAAAGCTATAACAACTAAAAAGGCCGCAACTACAGTAATAAATTTACTAACTTTAGCAATTTTAATTTGCAAAGGTGTTAAAACTTCTTCTTCATTATTAAGACTTAAAGCTATTTTACCTAATTCAGTATTCATTCCTGTTTTAACTACAACTGCTAAAGCTTTACCAGAAACTAAAACTGTCCCACTATATAACATATTTTTTCTTTCATTAATCTCTACTTTACCTTTTATTATTTCATCACTTTTTAAAACACTATCACTTTCTCCTGTTAAAATTGATTCACTTGTTTTAGCAAAATAACTTTCTATTATTCTAGCATCAGCTGGAATAAAATCTCCACTTTCTAAAAGAATAATGTCGCCAACAACTAAATTTTTAGTATTTAAATGATAATATTTATTATCTCTTTTAACAGTTACATAATCATTTTTATATTTACTTAATTTTGAAACGGCATCCATAGCTTTTGATTCCTGTAAATATCCCATAAAACAGTTTAAAAAGGAAGTTCCTAAAATAACAATAGGTTCTAAAAAATCACTTTTATTAACTATAGCATTAACTAAAGATAATATTCCTACTACAAATAATAAAATAATCATAATATTTTTAAACTGTTTAAAAAATAATTCTAATTTAGTAACTTGATGTTTTTCTTTTAAAACATTTTTACCATTAATTTTTAATAACTTTTTAGCATCAGCACTTTTTAATCCCTTTAAAGATGTTTTATATTCTTTAAAAATCTGTTCTATTTCTTTTTGATAATCTTCCATTATAAACTAACCTCCTATATTTAGTTCATAACTAACATCTATTAATTCTTTAATTTTCTTCTCAAATACCGTACCATCTAATAAAATCGATACCCAATATTCTTTATTCATATGATAAGTTTTAAATATTCCTTTACTTAATCTTAAACTACCAATCAAATCCGAAAAACTTCTTCATTATTATCTAATAAGATATTTATCCCACAAATAACTTTATCTCTATTCATTTTTAAACTCATCTAATAATTGTTTATTATTAAAATAATTTAATTTCATAGCATTTTTAACTTCATTTAATGTTTCTTTTGCAAGACTATGTGCATACATTGTACCTTCTTTTAATATATCATATACTTCATCAAGATGTTCTTCATAATATTTTCTTTTTTCTCTAATTGGCTTTAAAAAATCATCTAAAATTTGTAACAAGAATTTCTTTATTTTAACATCACCAATTCCCCCATGCTCATAAGCTTTTTTTAACTCATCTAAATTTTTAAATTCTGGATAATATTTAACAAAATCTTCATCACTTACAAAAGCATCTAAATAAGTAAAAACGGTATTACCTTTAACATGTCCAGGATCTTCTACTTTAAGATGTAAAGGGTCAGTATACATTCCCATTACTTTCTTTTTTAAATCTTCATAGCTATCACTTAAATAGATACAATTCCCTAAACTTTTACTCATTTTAGCATTTCCATCAGTTCCTGGAAGTCTCATACATACTTCATTTTCAGGTAGTAATTCTTTAGGCAGAACTAAGACATCCCCATAAATCCGATTAAAAGATTTTACAATTTCTCTTGTTTGTTCAATCATTGGTAATTGATCATCACCAACTGGAACAATACTTGCTTTAAAAGCCGTAATATCAGCAGCTTGACTAATGGGATATGTAAAAAAACCAACTGGAATACTTTCAGCAAACCCTTTCGATTTAATTTCTTGTTTAACTGTTGGATTCCGCCCTAATCTTGATACAGTAACTAAGTTAGAATAATAAAAAGTAAGTTCGGTTAATTCACTAATTTCTGATTGAATAAAAATATGAACTTTTCTAGGATCTATCCCAATTGCTAAATAATCGATAGCTACATTTAAAATATTTTCTCTAATCTTTTTAGGATTATCAGCATTATCAGTTAAAGCTTGAGCATCAGCTATCATAATAAAGAAATCATCATAATCACTATTTTCTTGTAATTTTAAACGACTTGCTAAAGTCCCAACATAATGACCAATATGCAATTTACCAGTTGGTCGATCCCCAGTTAATATATTTTTTTTCATAAATGTTACCTCCCTATACCACACGTTGATAAATCATATAACCCAAAAATATGAAATAACAAATCTAATAACAATGGTAAAAAAACAACTAAAACCGCAATAAAAATACGTTTAATAGTTCTCATATTTGCTTTTTTAGTATCTCCATTACTTAAAGCTTTTATATAATCAATAATTGTTAAAACTATAGCAATTACAGGCGCTAAAAACTGCATAATACCAAAAATTCCATCCAATAGTTTTTTAAATTCAGTTGGTTCCCCATTAGAATTAAGCAAAATAGTCTTACATGTAAAATCATTACTACTATCTAATTTTCCAATATAACCATCTTCATAAGGATCATCAGTCCGGCCATCACTAGCTGATTCAGACGTATCATCATCAACACTAACAGTTTGATTATATTTTAATCTTATTATTTTATATACATAAGCAATAAAACCTTTTCTTAAAAAAGATTTCCATATGCCACCATCTGCCTGAGTTAACGTTGTACTTTTTCCAGCATCATAGTATTGCTTTACACCATTTTTAGTGCCAATATAAATATTTATGTGACCATCATAACCAACAATATCTCCAGGTTGTAAATCAATATCATCAGGACTTTTTCCCTTATATGAATATATATCAGCAACTGCTTCTAAACGTTTTTGAGTTTTCATCGTTCCTTTAGGACGATACTCAATTTCATGGTCATCATTCATCCAAATTTGATTGTCTTTTCCAAAAGCTCCAAATCTTTGTAAAGCATGAACTACCATTAAAGCACAATTACTTCTATGTGAACTAGCAGCTCTTGCATCCAAATAATATCTTTTATTTTCACTGTTAGAATAAAACCAATCACCATCTTCAACCATAATATCAGTCCATGCTTGAACATTCTTAAGCCATTCATCACGAGATCCAAGAGTAATTTTCTTAGCATAAACATTTTCACTAAATATAAAAGCCACAACAATAAAAAAAGATATAATTAAAACTTTTTTATTCATGCTACACCTCTTTTATAAGAATATTTTAGCATGTATATTTTAAGTTGTAAATTAAGGAAAGAAATTTAAATGATCTTTTTACATAAACTTCTTTCGTAATTATGACTACAAGAATCTAAATAATATAAATTTTCATACATACTATCTAACAAACTTTTAAAATCTTTTTTTTCTTCTTCATCACAACTATTCATAATACTTTCAATATCTTTAATATCTTGTAAAGTATTTCTAATATCAATTGCCTTATTAGTTTGCAATAATGTATTAGCTTTCATAATCAAAAAAGAATATAAATTATTATCTAATATTAAAGAATCATATAATATATCAATATCAGCATCACATGCTTTCTTATCTTGTTCTAAAATAACAACATATTTTACATACTTAATATAATCTTCATAAGTAATCTTAAGATCATTTTCATTAATATTCTTTAAAACAGTATTTAATTCATTATCCATTTCTTTAATTTCTTTATTAGTATAGCCTAACTTAATTGGATTAACTTTTAAATCCATTGAAATATCAGAGTTTTTATCTATTTTCTTATCTTTTAAACTAGCTAAATAAATCTTTACACTATTAATATCTTTATCTTTTAAATTTAATGTTTCAAAATAATTAATAATAAACATAATATCTAAATTATCATAAGCTTCTTTAACTTTTTTAGCAATTTTTACTTTAACTAATCGATTTCTTTCCTCAGCCTGTAACATTTTAAATATTTCATAATGATATTTATTTAATTCAACATCTTCACTATTAATTAAATATTTAATATCTAAAATAAATTGTTTTAAAGTAATATTTCTTTCTTCATAAATATTACGATACTTCATAAAATCAATTTTAGAATATGGTCTACTATCAATTATTTTAAGATTATTAATCAATACTTTAATTATTAATAAACCACGATTATATCCTTCATAATTAAAATAATCTAATAAACTACTAAGATCATTAAAATCAATTATATTTATACTATCCATACTTTCATTATTAAAAATTTCAATAAGCTTTTCTATATAATATTTATTTTGTTCATTATTGATTCTAGAATCTAACAACTCTTTTAACTGATTAACAAATTCTTTTTCAATCGTTTTCATATATCCCCCTAAAAACAATATTATCTTAACAAAATATTTCATTAAAAGCAATGTTCATTTGATTATTCTTTTTCACAAAAAAATATCATCTTTTCTAAATCTATCTAAAAACTCATTAGCATCTTTAAGCATTTCACCAAATTCTTTAAACATATTTAATTTATATTTTTTTGATATTTGATAAGTTATAATAAACAATTTATATAATCTATCTTTAATAAAATCATAACTGGAATTAAAGTTAGCTCGACTTTTTTTAAATCGACATCCATAATTTTCCATTACTACTTCTGTTAATTGACCTAAAAGAATTGTTAAACCATTAATGTCATCATATTTATAATCTTTATACTCTTTAATACCATACATATCAACATTTAATACTCTAGCTAAATTAATTAACTGAAGCAAACAATATTTACAACCATTTGGACACCCTACTACTGAATTAATCGCTAACCAACTAGAGTGCATTTCTATAACTAACATATAATCATCTCGCTTTTTGTGATGATTATTTTAACATAAAAACTTCTAAATGTAGTCATGCAATTTTACAATCGAAAATGCAATTTTGCAGGTCAAAAAAACCTAACCCTTTAAAAGAGTTAGGAATAATTGACTTAGGGCTTCTAAAGTTTCCTAAATACCAATTACTTAAATTATAATCAAATATTTATAACTAAATTTAGTAAATTTGAAAAAGTTAATAATTTAAAATTTTTCTTCACTATTATTTATTTTTAAAATAACTAAAAAGTTATCCTAAAATAAAGGGATTTTCTACGCTTCCATATTCTAATTCCGAATGAGAATTTGAAATTACCTTAACATCAGATTTTAAATATATTGTTGGCCAAACTCCAAGCGAAAGATCAACCCTAACTCGAAAATCTATATGCGCTGTAGAATAAATAAGAAAAGCTCCATTACTTGAACTAGAATTAGGAGAAAGAGTCCAAAAAAAACTTCCTTTATTTAGCCAATTATTTGACGTACATTCATCATCTTTATAATTATACAAATTTTTTAATAAACAAGTATTTCTAAATTTACCCCCAATTCCATATCCATAGTCTGACGGATACAATAACGCTACTCCATTATGTTTATTTAAAACATCAGTGGTTTGACTCCATACAGTTTGTCTAACTGTTCCAGTATATACTGTCTTACCACGCTCCTTTTCATAAAATTGGTCAGCTGTTAAATTAGAATCTATAACACCACCTATATTCCAAATCACATCTTTATCTATTATCGATCTTGCCTTGTCATCTAAACCCTTTGGTTCTTTACCATTACCCGTAAAATCACATTGATTAGCATTACTACTTTCTTGATAACAATCTCCACTTTCACTACTATAATATATTCCATTTAGCATATCTTTTAGTTGACTATCAGTCCAATCATTACTTCCATTATTAGCATTTGAACTTCCAACCCCACTTAACTTAAAATCCCAACTGTATTTTCCAAAATCTTTTTGATCAAGAACTCCATCTTGTCTTATAATCTTTAATCGTTGTTCTACTCCAGTTTCTGTTTTAACATTTACTAAACCTATAACTCTCCATATTTCATTATTAAATGAAACATAATTATTTGGATTAGATCCAGCATATCGATATTCAGTCTTATTCCAATCACTACCTAATTCTTTTAAATCATTATGTTCTACTTTATATAATCCATCACCATATCCAACAACCGGAATTTCTATCTCACCAAAATTTATATATTCTTGTTCTTTAAAATATAAACTACACTTAGTTTTACTTTTACTTAAATTTTTAACTAAAGGCGCCCATTCTTCATTATCCCATTCAATACTCGCTCCATTATCACATTTTCCATAACTAAATATTATTTTATCTGAATTATCTTTTAAAGGCATTTCTTCTAATTTATCACTTCCATTATAAAACGCAAAATCTACATCACTATTATCAAAATAATCTACTTGACCTTTCATCATAGAAAATTCTCCTTTTTCAGAAAAAAACGCAAAAGTTTTATATAGAAGTAATGATAAACTTATTAACACTATTACACTTAGACTTATTAATATCACTTTTTTTCTTTTTTCATTTTTATACTTTTCTAGCTTCATAAAATCACCATATTCTATAATGATTATAACTCTTGACCCCCCCCCTATGTCAACATTTAAATATTATTTTAAACCACTTTTATAGAAAGTTCATTACTAAATCAATTATTATTTCCTTTTCTTTAGGATTAGATTGAGCAATAAGTAAAGTAATTGCTACAAGAGTATTGTTATCTATAATTAGTTCATTTTCTTTGTATAAAATATTATAAAAATTTAAAAAGAAAATAAATAAAGTAGCCGCAATTCTTTTATTACCATCAATAAAAGTATGATTTTTAGTAATTAAATATAAAAAATTAGCAGCTTTCTCTTCAACAGTAGGATATAAATCATTACCATCAAAAGATTGATATATATTATTAATAATTGAATTTAAACCTTTATCTCTTTCTAAAGCAAACAATTCACTATCACTGTTAAATTTTAATTTATTAATAACATCAATACAATCTTCATAAGTAACTTTTTGATTATTTCTAGTACCTTTAGGTTTTGTTACTCTCTTATGGTCATAATCATCAAGCAAATTTAAAGCATTTGAGTATTCATTAATTACTTTAATTATTTCTTTAGCTTCATTATCTTTTAAATCACTATCAATTCTTCCAGCAATATTAATTAACTTAACAGTTTTTTCAAGATATTCTAATCTTTTTTGATTAACTGCATAACCTTTAACCATATAATCTTTTAAAACATTAGTTGCCCACTTTCTAAAAATAATACCATTTCTTGACTTAACTCGATAGCCAACACTTATAATCATATCAAGATTATAATATTCCAATTCTCGAGTTTGAGTTTTATCCTTTAAAGCCCCATGTTTAGTGGTATGTGCAAATTTTGCACATACTTCATTTTTTACTAATTCTCCTTCATTAAAAATATTATTAATATGTCTAGTAATAACAGTTCTATCTCTATCAAATAATGTTGCCATTTGTTCTTGGGTAAGCCAAACCGTTTCATCTTTCATATTTACTTCTAATTTAACATTTTGATTTTCAAATAATATAATTCCATTTTTCATTAACAATTTCTCCTCCTTGTAATTTAATTTTTTAGCATGCTAACTTATAAAGCTAATTATTGTTTTTGCTTTATATATATTACTATAGCAAACATATGTGCTACATGTCAATATAATTTTAACAAACATTAAAAAGTTTAAAAAAACAGTTGATTTCTCAACTATTTTTCTAACTTTTCTAAAACACCTTTAGTAACTTCTATAGCTTTTTGTCTTAAACTTTCAGCTGCTTCTTCTAAAACAGGTGTTCCTTTTTTCTTAGCATAATTTGCTAAATCTTTAACACTTTTTTCAATATCTTTAGCCTTGCTTTTAGCAATATCTAAAACTTTTTCTTTATCTAAATCTTTTAAAGCATTTTCAATTTCTTCAGTTTTAGCAACAACATATTCTTTTACATCATCTAAATCAGTATTTTTTGCTTTTTCTACAAGTTCATCAATTTTCTTTTTTAAATCTTTTCTTGTATCACTACCTTTTTTAGGTGCAAAAAGAACTCCCAAGCCAGCTCCTACAGCAAGACCGCCAATTAATGTTCCTACTTTTTTCTTTCCCATTATATCATTCCTTTCTTATAATACATTATACTCTATAATATTATGTTCAAATCAAAAATAATAATACCTTTACTTAAAGTTTACACTAAAAATGTTTAATGTTAATAACACTTTTAACTTTAAATAATTTATTAATCAAAACTTACATCATTCCATGTATCTCCTGTTGGTCTATCTTGTGATGGACAGTTATTAAACATGCCACTTGTTGTTGCACCTTGTTTATGAACAAATTTTGTTCCAAATGTTATTGATTGTAATTCTGTATTACTGGAAAACATCATATCCATAGCCGTAACATTACTTGTATCAAAATCACTTAAATCCAATTCTTCTAAATTATATATACCCCCAAACATAGCGGTCATATTTATTACATTACTTGTATCAACATTTGTTAATATAATTTTTTTGGCTTTTAATCCTGGTCCTCCCACTGTAAATAAAAGTGTCTTTCCATCTTTCTTTTTCCAATATGAAATTGTCAATAGAAAAGAGAATAGCTTTACACTAATACACTATTCTTTATAACTTATTCTAAAAAATGTTTATATGAACGATATATTAAAACAAAAGTAAAGCAAGAAATCAATAAACCTGCTATAATATCACTAAAATAATGAACGCCTAAATAAATTCTACTAAACATAATTAAAATAGTTAAAAAACTAAATATAATTGTTAATAACCACTTTATAACTTTAGGTAATTTACTATGCCAAATAATAATTAATAAAATTCCATAAAAAGTAATGCCACCCATGGTATGTCCACTAGGACATGAAAAACCATTTTCAACTACTAAATGTGGAAAACTTGGTCTTGGTCTTCTAATTAAATATTTTAATCCTTCATTAATAATTTGATTTATTCCCATAAAAACAACTAAAAAAATACCTTTTTTCTTTAAGAATAATAATCCTAAAATTAAGAAACCAACTAAACAAACGGGACTTGCAAAAAAAGTAATAAATTTCATAAACACAGTCATGCCATCACTAAAAAAAGTTTGACTAAAGTTATACACATAGTTATCAACATTTACTAAAATATTATTTTTAATTAAAATTACTAAAATTATAAATAAGAAAAGAAAAAGAAAGTAATAATACTTTTTAAAATATTCTTTTGTCATATTTCACCTCTTAAAATATTATACTTTTAAATCTTCAAAAAATACTTGATACCATTTTATAAAACAATAAACGTTCCATATTTTACGATAATTATCTCTTTTACTATTTTTATGATTTTCTAACATATTAAGTAAGATTTCCGTATTAAAATATTTATTAGCTACATCACTATTAAAAGCTTCTTTAATATTTTCATAAACATCATCTTCTCTCATCCAATCTCTAATTGGTACTGGAAAACCTAATTTTTTCTTTTTATATGATTCATTTGGAATAACACTTTTAGCAGCATCTCTTAAAGCAACTTTCGTATTTTCTTTAGTAACTTTATATTCATTAGGAAGTTTACTAGCACATTTAAATACTTCAATATCCGTAAAAGGTACTCTTCCTTCCAAACTATTAGCCATCGTCATTCTATCAGCTTTTTGTAAGATATCTTTCATTAACCAAAAGTGAATATCAACAGCTTGCATTTTAACTAAACGATTACAATGTTTAAATTCTTCAAAAACTGGTTTAGTTATTTCTTGATTAGTAATAGTTACCGGAATTTTAAGAAGATTTTCTACTTCTTTTTCGGTCCATATTTTATTAACTCCAATATAATTATCTTCTAATTTTAAACCACGTCTTACAAAGAAATTAATTCCTCTTACTGGGGGAAGTAAAGAACAAATCTTACTTATTAAATGACGAATCGGATAAGGAATTTTATTATACCAAACCATATCAACTTCTTCACGATAAGAATTATATCCGCCAAAAAATTCATCAGCACCTTCACCACTTAATACAACTTTAACATCTTTACTTGCTAAGTTAGCAACAAAGTATAATGATACAATAGCTGGATCACTAGCTGGTTCATCCATATGATATAAAATCTTAGGCACAATTTTCATATATTCTTCTTTACCAATTTTTTTACTAATGTTTTTAATATCTAATAAGTCAGTTAAATTTTTAGCATAACTAATTTCATCATATCTTGGAATATCATAACCAACTGTATAAGTTTTATCAGGCTTAGCAAGCGTTACTAAATAAGATGAATCAATTCCACTTGATAAGAATGATCCTACTTCAACATCACTAACCATATGATATTTAACACTATCTTCCATGGTATTTCTAATTTCAACTAAAGTTTTATCATATTCTTTCTTCTCAATTGGAAAAGATAATGAATAATATTTATTAATTTCAAGATTCTGATCTTTATAAGTTAAAGTACATCCCGCATCTAAACGATGAACCCCTTTAAAGAATGTTTCATTAGTAGGAGTAAAACTAAAAGACATATAAGAAGATAAGATACTTTCATTAAATTCTTTTTTAAAATTAGGATGGTCTAAAAAAGCTTTAATTTCAGAAGCAAACATAAACACTCCATCATTTTCATAATAGTAAAATGGCTTTATGCCAAAAGGATCACGGGCACAAAATAAGGATTTATTTTTTTTATCCCAAATAGCAAAAGCAAACATTCCTCTTAAGTGGTTAGGAAGTTCACTTCCCCATTTTTGATAACCAGCAAGTAATACTTCGGTATCAGAATTATTTTGAAAATCATAATCATCTAATTCTTTTTTTAAATCTTGATAATTATATATTTCGCCATTAAAAACCACAACTAAATTATTATCAGTACTATACATTGGTTGACTACCATTTGATAAGTCAATAATTGATAGTCTTCGATGTCCTAGGGCAACTTCTTTATCAGTATAATACCCTTCGCCATCAGGTCCACGATGAATAATCCTATCACACATTTTTTTTAATACTTCATCTTTATTTTTAACTTTGCCAACAAATCCTGCAATCCCGCACATAATAACACCATCTTTCTTCTTAAATTATACCTTATTCTTTAATTAATGACAAACTAACTTTTTCTTTTTCTTTATCGATACTATCAACATAAACATTTACAATATCTCCTACTTTAACAACATCCATTGGATTTTTAACAAACTCTTTACTCATTTTCGAAATATGAACCAAACCATCATTATGTAAGCCAATATCAATAAATGCTCCAAAACTTAAAACATTCCGAACTGTTCCTTGTAATTCCATCCCAACTTTTAAATCATCAATAGTTAAAATATCACTTTTTAATATTACATCATCTAATGAATCACGATAATCAATACCCGGAGTTTTAAGCTCTTCAATGATATCATTAATAGTATAAACATCACTTTCTAAAATATTAGCAAGATGTTCTACATCAACCTTTTCTAAACATTTTTTAGCTTCTTCCGTCCCAATTTTATTAACATCAAAATTTAATTCTTTCATTATTTTATTAGTAAGTTCATAACTTTCAGGATGAATTCTGGTTTTATCTAAAGGATTTTCGCCATCATTAATTCTTAAAAAGCCAATAGCTTGTTCATATATTTTAGGTGTAAAACCACTTAATTTTAGTAATTCACTTCGATTTGTAAATGGTTTATTTTTTCGAAATTCTAATAAACTATTAATACATTTTTTAGTAAGTCCCGAAATATAACTTAAAATACTAGAACTTGCTGTATTAACATTTACTCCAACTTCATTAACAATTTTACTAACGGTAAATGAAAGTGCATTTTTTAATTCTTTTTGATTAACATCATGTTGATATTCTCCAACACCTATACTTTGTGGATCAATTTTAACAAGTTCACTTAATGGGTCTTGAATTCTTCTACCTATCGAAATTGCACTACGCTTTTCAACAGTTAAATCAGGAAATTCACTAATAGCCAAAGGACTTGCTGAATAAACAGAGGCTCCAGCTTCACTAACTAAATTATATAAAACATTACTTCCTTTAATAGTTTTTGCTACAAAAGCTTCACTTTCTCTTGAAGCAGTTCCATTACCAATGGCAATAATATCAACATGATATTTATTAATCAAAGATTTTAAAACATCAGCACTTTTTTCGACTTCATTTTTAGGTTCATGAGGATAAATAGTCGCAATTTCCAAGACATTTCCAAACGGATTTAAAACGGCTAATTTACAACCAGTACGAAAAGCCGGATCAAAACCTAACACAACTTTATTTTTAATTGGTTTAGTAAGTAATAAATGTTCTAAATTATCTTGGAAAGTAACAATCGCTTTTTCTCCTGCTTCTTCAGTTAAATTAGCTCTTATTTCTCTTTCAACACTAGGATATATTAATCTTTTTAGAGAATCTGCTATCGCATCTTTTACTTCATTTACTACAAATGAATTAGGATTTTTAATAATCTTACTTTCTAAATAATTCATTATTTTTTCTTTATCATAATCTAGATTAACACTTAATATTCCTTCATCTTCCCCACGATTCATAGCTAATATCCGATAATGCTTGGCATATCGAATAGGTTCTTGTAAATCATAATACATTTCATAAGTCTTTTTCTCATCAACAGCATTTTTCTTTTTCTTACTGCAAATACTTCCATGATACATAATTTCATTTTTAATATATTTACGATAATAGGCATTATCACTAATCCATTCACTAATAATATATTTAGCTCCTGTTATCGCATCTTCTAAAGGCATATCAAAACCTTTTGTTAATGATGTTATATCCCCATTAACTGGAAAACTCATTATCATTTTAGCAAGAGGCTCTAATCCTAATTTAATAGCTTCACTAGCTTTAGTTTTTTTCTTTTCTTTAAAAGGCCGATACAAATCTTCTACTTCACTTAATTTTAAACAAGCATTAATATTATTTCTTAACTCATCAGTCATTAAATCTTTTTCTTCAATTAATCTAATAACATCTTCTTTTCTTTTACTTAAATTTTCTAAATATTCATATTCTTTTTCTATAACTCTTATTTGTTCTTCATCTAAAGACCCAGTTACTTCTTTTCGATAACGGGCAATAAAAGGAATAGTAGCTCCTTCACTTAATAATTTTAAAACCGCCTCTACTTGACTAGTTTTAATATTTAATTTTTTAGCAAGTACTTCTTTATTATTCATTTATTTTAAACTCCTTTACTTTCATAATATAAACCTTCATATTTTCCTTTACGGCTAATTATAATAAAACCAACAATACTTATAATAATAAGTATTACACTTATTATCTGAGCCATCTTAAATCCCCCAAGCATTAAAGAATCAGTTCTAAATGCTTCGATAAAAAATCTTCCAATACTATACCACATTAAATAAAAACAAGTTTGCATTCCTATTTTTATATGTTTAAATCTTCTCATCACCAAAACAATAATAAATCCTAACAAACACCATAATGATTCATATAAGAAGGTTGGATGATAATATACACCATTAATATTCATTCCTTCAATAATGAAATTAGGAATATGTAATCCCTCTAAAACCATTCTTGATACCATTCCCCCATGAGCTTCCATATTAAAGAAATTACCCCATCTTCCAATAGCTTGTCCAATTAAAATAGATGGAACAGCCATATCTAATATTTTAACAAAATTAACATCAAATTTCTTACAATACAAATATATTGTCAAGACACCAAATATTAATCCACCATGAATAGCAAGTCCTCCTTGCCATACTTCTAAAATCGATATTGGATTACTAGCATACATATTCCAATTAAAAGCAACATAATATATACGCGCTCCAATAAAACCAATAATAATCGCCCAAAAAGCCATATTAAAAATAAAATCTTTAGGATATTTAAACTTTCTACTTTCTTTTATTAATAGTAATATTCCTAAAAAAACTCCAACCAGCAATAAAAAAGAATACCACTTTATTTGTACTATACCTAAATCTAATAACACTCTGTCCATACTAACCTCCAGTATCAAAATTATAGCACAAAAAAAGTAGAACTATCAATATTATCTACTTAATTTTAATACTGGTAAATCTTTAAAACTTTCTTTTTTTATAGCTTTATTCTTATAACATAACATAACTAATTCATTTAAATTCATCTTATCATTATATAAAATTTCTTTTAATTCAGAAGCTAATATAATTCTCTTTTCTTCCCAACTTTTTAATATATTATTATCTAAACATATATATTCTTTACTAGTAAGATATGAATATTCATTATCTTCTAAATGACTATTATATTTAATTGTTAAATTGCTTTCTCTTAATTTATCATAAATTAATACATCAATCTGTTCATATTTAAAACCATTTATATGATATGTAGATAATGTCCATAATTTAATATAAGATAAATCTTGATATTTAATTTCTAAAATACTATAGGGAAGTAAAAATTTAACTTCACCATTATAATCAAATGATATTAATTCATAATTAATTATTTTTTCTATATAATCTTTTATTACTTCAATTTTTAGTAAAGATGTATCAATTTTATTTATATATCCATTCATTTAAAACCACCAATATAAAATAATATGATAATGTCAATATTTTTTTGTAGGTTTTCGCTAAAATATTTTTGTAGGTTTTTCTACATTTTTATTTAATTCTTTTCCTACAATTTTATTTTAGCATTATCAATAATACTATATTTTTTTAGATAGTCAAGAAAAAATTAGTCTGACATATTTAGTTATAGCTTTAAAGATGTATTAGAAAACTATTTTTATAATTAGAATAATGATAATTGTACACATTTCAGCAATTTTATTATACAGTTCTCAACAAAAAAAGAAGACTATTAAACTTAATATTTAACAGTCCTAAAATATTTATAAAATAGTTATGTTCTATTGAGCTATAAATGGCGTCCCTTTTTCTCCATTACCGTCTATTATTTTTACTGACGATGATAGATATCCGACTGGCTGAACCACGTTCGCATAGAACGCACCGCTGTTGGTGACATAGCCAGACGAATACACACTGAACACATAGCTAAAACTATAATAATTCGGCGATGGTATGATTGTCCATGTATTTTTACTTGGTTTTAACCAATCATTTGTGTTACAACTATCATTTCTATAATCAAACATACTTTTTCCTAAACATGTTTCTCTAACACTATTTCCTACGGCATATCCATAGTCACTTGGATACATTAATCCTATATATCCATCCCATGTTGTTTTTCTTTCTACTTCATCATTACATCCACTTCCTCCTCCATAACTTACACATTCTTCTTTTCCATTATGACTTCCTCTTTCTGCTTCGTATGTTCCTCTTGCTGTCAAGGCACTTGTATGATTATTTGCAAATGTTCCTGTATTCCATCTTACTTTCGCTATCTTGTTCTTTGCTTCGTCACTTAGTCCACTACTTGTAAAGTTACATGTTGTATTTGCTTCTTCTTTTGCATTATAACAACTTCCACTTCCTCTATTCCAATATAAACTTCCTCCGATTGTTGGTGTTCCACTATATACTGTATTTGGATTTAATAGTTTCATTAAATCTGCTTGACTCCATTCATTTACTCCATAGCCACCATTTATTCCTGATGCACTACTATCCCAACTATAACTTCCTATACTTTCTGCTCTTATTATTTTTACTAAACTTTCTTGTTGTCCTCCATTATCTAAATTTGTTATGTTATTCATAACTCCTATGATTCGCCATAATATTGGATTTCCATCACCATCTCTATCTCCTATATCTATATAGTTATTTACTGTTTCATTTGTTCCTATATATCTTAAATTATTATCTAATGTTCCGTCATATGCTAAATTTGTCGTATCAGTATCACCTAATTTTGCTATTTTACATGATGCACTATCATCTCCATATGTTTTACATATTGCTGCTGATGGCAATAATTTCTTATTTATTGTATAAGCACCTGTCCATCCACTTGGATTTCCGACATGGTCTACTGCTCTAAAGTAATATGTTGCATTTAATTCTTCACTTATTGTCCATGGATTATTTGGTACCCTTGTTGTACTACTTTTATCTGTTGAATATTCATAATATGATACACTTTGATTATCTGTTGATGTTAAAGTTATTTTAATGTCATTACCAGTTACTGTTCCACTTGTATAACCATTTAGATTTACGGTTGGTACACTTGGTGGTTCTTTATCTATATTAGTAATACTTTGTGCTGTTGGATAAGTATAGATATTTCCTGCATTATCTCTTACTTTTATTATGATATTACTTTCATTTGCTTGATATTCTTTTTTATTACTTGCTTGCCAATCGGTTCCATTATTAAAACTATAAGCTGCTGTACTATGTAACCCACTTCCTCCACTATCTGTTGCTCCATTTATTGTTAAGGTTACATTATCTCTTGTCCATGAACTATTACTTTTACTTACTCCAGTTATACTTGGTAATTCTTTTTCAATGTTGGTTATTTCTTGTTTAGTTGGATAAGTATAGATATTTCCTGCATTATCTCTTACTTTGATTGTGATATTACTTTCATTGGCTGAATATTCTTTTGTTGCACTTGCTTGCCAGTCTGTTCCATTATTAAAACTATAGGCTGCTGTATCATGTAATCCACTTCCTCCAGAATCACTTGCTCCTTCAATTGTTAATGATACTTTTCCATTGGTCCATGCACTTGTACTTTTCTTTACTCCTGTTATACTTGGTAATTCTTTTTCTATATTTGTTATTTCTTGTTTAGTTGGATATGTATAGATATTTCCAGCATTATCTCTTACTTTAATTGTAATGTTGCTTTCATTCGCAGAATATTCTTTAGTTGCACTTGCTTGCCAATCTACTCCATTATTAAAACTATAAGCTGCTGTATCATGTAACCCACTTCCTCCTGTATCTGTTGCTCCTTCGATTGTTAATGATACTTTTCCATTGGTCCATGCACTTGTACTTTTCTTTACTCCTGTTATACTTGGTAATTCTTTTTCAATATTAGTTATTTCTTGTTTGGTTGGATATGTATATATATTCCCGGCATTATCTCTTACTTTTATTACTATATCACTTTCATTTGATAAGTATTCTTTTGTGGCACTTGCTTGCCAGTCTATTCCATTATTAAAACTATAGGCTGCTGTGTCATGCAGTCCACTTCCTCCACTATCACTTGCTCCTTCTATTGTTAGAGTTACACTTCCATTTGTCCAACTATCAGGACTCTTTTTTACTCCACTTATACTTGGTAATTCATTTTCTATGTTTGTTATTTCTTGTTTGGTTGGATATTCATAAATGTTTCCTGCATTATCTTGAACTTTGATTACAATATTACTTTCATTGGCTTTATATTCTTTGGTGTTTTCTAGTTGCCAAGTAGAACCTCCATCAAAACTATATCTTTTACTATCATGTAAGTTACTTCCTCCGGAGTCTTCTGCTCCTTCAATTGTTAAGGTTACACTTTCATTTGTCCAATTACTGTTACTTTTTCTTACTCCTGTTATACTTGGTAATTCTTGATCTATTTTTAAGGTTGTACTTTTTGTTAAACTTTTATTCTTTGCTTTATCATAACATCTATAATATCTTGTTTCATTATGATTTCCTGTATATGTTTTTGATATTGTATTATCACTTAATGTTTCACTCATTCTTGTATAGTCATTATCATTTGTACTTTCTTCACAATAATCAAAGGCACTTCCACTAGATATATTACTTATATTTATTTTTACTGTTACATCTTCATTTGTCCAACTTGTTTTATCATTTACTACTTCTATTGTTGGAGCATCTTTATCTACTTTTTCTACTGTAATATTTCTACTACTTACATTTCCTACTTGATCTTTAACATGGATATACCATTTGGTATTTACATCGACACTTTTCTTATATGTTTGTTCTTCGGTTAAATTATCTTGTTTTGTTAAATTTCCTTCATTTATTGTTTCACTTGTACTATATTCATATCCGGCTATTCCACTATCTTTATCTATTACCGTTGCACTTATTTCATTTGTTTGTCCCCATTCATTACTTACATTCATACTTTTGATATCTGGTCCATCTGTATCGATATTGGTTATACTTTGAACTTCTTCATATGTATAAATATTTCCAGCATTATCTTGGACCTTGATTACAATATTACTTTCATTAGCTAAATATTCTTTGGTGTTTCCTAATTGCCAATTAACTCCTCCATCAAAGCTATATCTATCTTTATCATGTAGGCCACTTCCTCCTAAGTCTTCTCCTCCATTAATAGTTAGAGTTACACTTTCACTTGTCCAATTACTTTCACTTTTACTTACTCCACTTATACTTGGTTCTGTATGATCGATATTTGTGATATTTATTTCTTCATCATAACTTGTCTCATTTCCTACATCATCTTTGACTTTGATTTTTATTCCACTTTTATTATTTTCATACGTCATTTCATTACTTTCTTGATAATGTAATCCATCATCAAAACTATATGCTTCACTTGCTAGTTTTACATCATCACTTGCTGTTACTTTTATTGTTACTGATGTGTTTGTCCAACCTTGTGGTGTTGTTTCCACATTACTTATGGTTGGACCTTGTTTATCAATATTATCTACTTTTATTTCTTTATCATATGTTCTTATATTTCCTACATGGTCTTTTACTTGGATACTTATATTTGTATCATTATATTGATATTCTTTATAGTTTTCTTCTATCCAACTTATTCCTCCATCAAAGCTATATGGTTTTGCGTCTAATTCTACATCATCACTTGCCTTTATAGTTACTGTTACACTTTGATTTGTCATAGTATCAATATCTTTTATTACACTTTCAATTGTTGGTAATTCTTGATCTATCTTTAATGTTGTATTTATGGTGTTTCCAACATTTCCTACTTTATCATAACATCTATAATATCTTGTTTCGTTATGATTTCCTGTATATGTTAAAGTTAAACTATTACTTACATCTTTATCTATTCTTGTGTATTCACTATCATCTGTACTTTCTTCACAATAATCTATTCCACTTAAATCATCACTTAAATGTAATACAACTGATACATCATTATTTGTCCAAGTATTATCATAATCATTTTCGATACTTATTGTTGGTCCTTCACTATCTATATTATCTACTTTTATTTCTCCTTCATATGTTGCAACGTTTCCGACATGGTCTTTTACTTTAATGATGATGTTTTCATCATTCTTTTGATATTCTTTTTCATTAGATTCTTCCCATACTTCTCCATCAAAGGTATATGGATTTGCATCTAGCTCTATATCATCATGTGCTGTTATTGTTACTGTTACTTTGCCATTTGTATAGCCATTTTCATCTTTTTCTACTTTCTCTATTGTTGGTAATGTTTGATCTATTTTTAATGTTGTATTTTCTTTATTACTCTCATTTCCTACTTCATCATAACATCTATAATATCTTGTTTCATTATGGTTTCCTGTATATGTTAAAGTTAATTTATTATCTGTTATTTCTTGTTCGATTCTTGTATATTCATTATCATCTGTACTTTCTTCACAGTAATCTATTCCACTTCCATCTTCAACAATATTTAATACTACTTCTGCATTATCTTTTGTCCATATATCATTATAATTGTTTTCAATTGATATTTGTGGCCCTTCATCATCTATACTATCTACATTGATACTATCTGTTTTAACATTTCCCATTCTATCTTTGATATGAATATACCATTCTCCATTTTCACTTATTTGTTTCTTAAATGTTTGTTCTTCTGTTGTCGCTTCTATTTCATTCCACTCTTTCTCTGGTTCAAAACTTTTGGTTATTTGATATCCTACTATTCCACTTTCTTTATCTATTGCTAAAACTTTTATTTCTTTTCTTGTTCCCCATGTTTTATCAATATTTATTTCTATTATTTCTGGTAATACATCATCTATTTTATCTATTGTTATTTCTTTTGTTGTTATTCCTCCTACTTCATCTTTGATACTTACATAATATTTGCCACTTTCTTTTACTTCTTTTTCTTCTTTTATTTCTTTTTTTTCTTCAATTTTTTCCCAATTATATTGTCCTTCTTCTTTACTTACACTATATGCTACTATCTTATGATAACTACTATATCCGTGTATTTTTATTGTGTCTGTTTTTCCCCATTCTCTTAATTCATTACTTAATACTAATTGAGGTATATAATCTGCTATTAAGGTTATTTTTCCTTTTAATGTTTTATTCATTGAATCTTTATCTTCTACTGTTACACTTTCATCCATCCATATTCTTAGTTCATAACTTTTTTCTTCTCCCCCATTTAAGGTTCCTTCTTCTAAACTATATCCTGATTCACTGCTTAAAGCATTTTCGATTGTTGTAGTTGTTTTATCTAGTTCATTTAAGATTCCATTTTTTATTCCGTTTAAACTTATTGCTACATATTTATCACTTAATGTTGTTCCTTTTATTAATTCAAAATTTATATTATATCTTGCTGTTGTTTCACAATTATTTTTTATTGTGAATTTATATGGTTTTAAACTTAATCCTTTACTATCTTCTATTGGTTGAGCATCTTCTAATAAAATATCATCTTCTTCATTGATAATATCTACATCCATACATAAACTTTTTATATAACTACTATCTGTTTGTTCTACTTTTGTTTGCCAATATCCATATGTTGTACTTAATACAATTATTAAAGACGCTATAATAATTAACATTAATACTCTATATATTTTTTTCATTAATAGCACCTTCTATCCTTTATTAATATTTTAACATTTAACCCTTCCCTTATGTCAAGTTTAACATATAACTTTAAACCACTTTTTTTAAAAATATTTATCTTGCAATAAATTGTTAAAAAAAGTATAATGAAATTACAGGGAGGATTTATGTTAAAAGTAGAAAATAAATCTTGGCAAGATTTAGATAATTTAATTAAAAAAGTTCTTATTAAACAAAACAAAGAACTTAATGAAATGAAATACATCACTGAAAAAACTAATTATTTTTATAATCTTTTAATGGGTAGTTTACAAAAGAAACAAGAAATAGATGAAAATACTTTTCTTCTTGTAGATAATGTTACTCAAGAAGAATATCTTTCTTATTATAATCAATTAACTAAAGCAATTTGTATTTTTAAAAAGCCTAAACTAAATTTTGAAGACTTCTTTAATGGAATTGTAAGAGAAATGATTTGGGAAGAAAGTAAACAATACTTTATTACTTTACAAAATGGAATTCTTAGAGTTGATATTTTAAATTCTTATATCGATACTGATATGATAACCAGTTTTTATAATATTAATAAAATTACTGATATTATAAGAGAACATAATTATAATACTTTATGGGAATTAATTAGTAGTTATGAATTTCAAATAAAAGCCATACCAGAAAATACAATTTGTTCTGAAATAAGAGCCAATATTAATGGTAATCCAAAATGTCAAACAATATATTCTATAAAAGATAATGAAAAACAATTTATTTTAAAAGCAACTGTTAATAAAGAAAAAAATATTAATCTAACTCCCTTTGATAATCATGAACAAATAGTTGAGTTAGCAATTAAACATCGTAATGTTTTACAAAAAAAATTATAAACTCTGTTGATATTATTCAACAGTTTTTTTAATTTAAAAAGAAGTTAATTAAAACTTCTCTAAATAATTTTATTATTCAGCTGATATTATAATTTTAACTTTACTTGTTACCAAATAATTAACTTTTGGATCAGTAGAATCAACATGTACATCAACTTCATAAGAACCAGGTTTATAATCAGTTAAATCTATATATGCTTCAATATTCTCAGCAGTTACCGGATCAATAACTGAACTAACACCTTTAATTTGAACAGGAATACTTCCTTCACCCTCTAGATTTACTTTTAAACCACTAGCTAAATTACGATAAGTAATATGATTTACATCAACACTTTTCTGTTTTTCTTCTCCAAATGATACAACAATTCTTGCATCAGTTTCACTTATTGAACGTACACCATTAGGTTTAGTAATATTCATCTTATATGTTTCAGCACCATTTTCTCCTTTATTATTTATATCAATAGAAATTGGAACACTAGTAATTTTTTCAATTATTTCTTTTTCACCATAAATATCCACAGTATAATCAGATTTACCATTAATTGTAATCGAAGATATTGCTTTACCAGCAATTAAATTACCAGTTGTTGAAACTGTTATTGGTACCGTTGCTTTATAAGTACTAAAAGTAATATTTGCTCCAACTGTAGCCGGTACAATTTCTACATTATCTAAAGCTTGTCCATTTTCATCATAAGCAACTAATGGTAAATTATCAATTTCATAAGAAATCGCATCAGTAAATTTAGGATTTGCTAAATCAACAATTGCTTTAACTGTCGCAATTTTCTTTAAAGCATCTTCACTACCTTTAACTACAACTTCAGATTGATCTAAAACTACACTTTCAACTGAAAATTTTTCATTTAATTTATCTTCATTTAATAAATCATAAGATATTGATCTTGTTTCACTAACTTTTTTCTTAATAATTACACTTACATAAGCAGGATCAAGTTTATAACTAATATTATCAACAGTTTGATTATAAGTTAAAGGAACTTTTATTGGTGCATCACTAGGCTTATAATCATGTAAATCAAGAACAACTTCATGTTCACCTAATTGTTTAGCTAAATATAAAGCACTTTTTCTTCCTGTTAAAATAATATCTACTGTATCTACAGCACCTTCCACAACATATGCTTCTTTATTATATAATAATGTTACCGGTTCATTAGCAAGTATTTCAGCTTCTGTTTCAACTAAAGTAATAACTTGACTATCCACTAAAAAGAAAGTAACAACAGCCATAATAAGTGATAAATAAAGTAATATTTGGGAATGATTTAAAAACTTTTCTAAATGAATTGGATTATTTCTTAACTTATCCATTAAATAAAATATTGCTCTGCTAATAGGTGTAATTAAATGTTTATCAATAAACTTATATATACCACCAAAAAATTTTTTAAAACCAGCTAGGACTTTACGCATCTATATCATCCTCACTTTCTACATCAGAATCATAAAATATTTCCGTTTTAGGCTTTAACTCTTCCATCAATATTTTTCTAAATTCATCAAGAGTTAAATTATATTTTAATTCTCCATCATACGCGATAGAAATACGACCAGTTTCTTCAGAAACTACTAAGGCTAAAGCATCAGATTCTTCGGCAACTCCTAAAGCTGCTCTATGACGAGTACCTAACTTTTTACTAACATTAGGATTCATACTAGTTTTAAAAACCGCTCCAGCACAAGTAATTCGATTTCCTTGAATAATTACTCCACCATCATGTAAAGGACTATTAGGATAGAATAAATTACCTAATAATTCACTAGAAATATCAGCATATAATTTAGTAGCTCGATCAATATATTCTTGTAAAGAAATATCTCTTTCAATAACAGTTAAAGCTCCAATTTTATTTTTCTTTAAAAACTCAATAGCTTTCATAATTTCATTAACCATTTTTTCTCTTTCACTAACTGTTAATGTTTTATGACGTCCAAGTAATTGAGTACGTCCAATACTTTCCAACATTGTTCTAATTTCTGGTTGAAAGATAACAATAATAGCAAGTGGTCCCCACTCAACAACATATTGTAAAATCAAACCAACAGTATATAAATTTAAAGCATTACTTATAACTTGAATTAAAATAACTAAAATAACACCCTTTAAAATTAATACCATTTTAGCATTATTTTTAATATTTTTTAAAACAAAATAAAATAATAACCATACAACACATATATCTAAAATCTTTGTAACTAAAGACCAAAAACTTGCTAATGACATGTAACAACCTCTTTCTTATTTTTTTTTACTTAATAAGTATAACAAAAAAATTAATTTATTTCTATATATTATACAACTTTATTCATTCTTGACATTAAAATTCTTAATTTATTTTTCTTATCAAAACATTAGCATTTTTTTGTTCATAAGAATTAGTAACAATAATAAATGCTTTAGGATCAATATATAATATTCCTTCTTTTATAACATAATAATCTTTAGTATTTACACTACACATATATAATTTTTTTCTTTCTTTACTAAAACCTCCAATAGAATTAAATATCGTTAAATCATATCCAAAATTATTATTTAAATAATCTTTTATTTTATTTGTTTCATTACTATAAATATATAATACTTTATTTTGATTTAATTCTAATATTGTTTTATTAGATATTATACTTATTACTACTAACATAATTAAAGAATATACCATAATAGATATTCCAAAAGTAAAAGCCGATAATAAAACTACAAACCCATCAACAATTATAATAGCTTTATTAATAGGCATTTTATATTTTACTTCTAATATTTGATTTAATATATCAGTACCTCCCGATGTATAACCATTTTTATATATTAAACCTAACCCTATACCATAAATAAATCCCCCTATAATAGCAACAATTATATAATCAATATTTTGAAAAGATATTATATTATTTAAAGGTTTTGTTATTAATATAAATATTGGTAAAATAATAGACCCTAATATTGTATTTAATGTTTTTTTCTTACCTAATACTATAAAACTAACTATTATTAAAGATTGATTTATTATAAAAATAAATAAAGATTCATCTATATTAAATATTTTACTAACTATAATTGATAAACCAGTTACTCCTCCAGCCGCAAAAGAAAAAGGTTCTTGAAACAAATTAAAACTAAGAGCCATTAATAATAAACCAATTATAACTATAAAATTTTTTTTAATTTTATTCATTTTCTTTCCTTTCTAACAATACTGATTTCATAATTTCTAATATATCTCCATCTAATACTTTAAAAACATTACTAGTTGTATAGCCACTTCTTAAATCTTTAATTTGTTTATATGGTTCCATAACATAATTACGAATCTGACTTCCAAAATCGATATTATTATTTATCCCTTTTATTTTATTTAATTCTTCTTCTTTCTTTTCTCTTTCTAATTGATATAATTTACTTTTTAATAATTTCATAGCTTGATCTTTATTTTTTAA
>CANQIN010000005.1 GCA_947623995.1 uncultured Bacilli bacterium
GTACTAGCTCCTGACCTGGTTTACTAGGTTGGCTTATCTCCAACTGTACTAATTAGACTTCACTGTCGCACCATATATATCAAACCTTTTCTATAATATATAGTATATCTATTTTCTTTCAAAGACATCAAGCAAAAAGAATAGCATTTACACTATCCTTGACATTTTTTAAATAATAAATCAAATTTTTAAGCACTACTTTTCTAAATATTTAGTTATTAAATCTTTAGTAATTACTGGATTAGCTTTACCTCTTGTTTCTTTCATTACTTGACCAACAAAGTAATCAAATAAATTAGTCTTACCATTTTTATATTGACTTATTTGGGCTTCACTACGTTCCATAATTTCATTAACTATTTTTTGTAATTCTTCTTCATCACTTATCTGAGCCATTCCACTATTAATATAAGAATTAGGTTCTTTCTTTTCAGTACAAGATTTATAAAATATTTCTTTTGCTTGTTTAGAAGAAATTGTTTTTTTAAGAAGAGCATCAATAATTTGTTTTAATAACTTTGGTGTTATATAAAATTCTTTTAAAGATATTTCTTCATGATTAATTTCTCCTAAAACTTGGGTAGTTAACCAGTTAGATGCCGTTTTAGGATTAATACCTAACTCTAAACATTCTTCATAATAATCAACATAAGATTTATCTTTAATAATAACTGAAGCATCATAATCAGATAAACCATATTCCTTAACATATTTTTCTTTACATTCAAGTGGTAAAAGTGGAATTTCTTTTCTAATTTCTTCTAACCATTCTTCACTAATTTTGTATTTTGGAATATTTGGATCAACAAAATATTTATAATCAATAGCATCTACTTTGCTACGCATATGAATTGTTGTACCACTCTCTTCATCCCAACGTCTCGTCTCTTGCACTACTTCATCATAATTACCACTACTCTTTAATTTAGATTGTCTTTCAATTTCATATAAAATAGCATCATGCACTCCACCAAAAGAGTTAACATTTTTAATTTCAACTTTTGTCCCTAGTTCTTTAGCATCTTCTTCCATAATAGAAACGTTAACATCACATCTAATTTGGCCTTTTTTGGTATCTCCTTCCGAAACATCACAAAATTGATAAATACTTCGCATGGTCTCTAAAAAAGCAACCGCTTCATCAGCACTAGAAAGACATGGTTCGGTTACAAGTTCTAGTAAAGGAACCCCTGCGCGGTTATAATCAATACAAGATGTCCCAAAATAATGGTCAAGACTTGCTGCATCTTCTTCTAGATGAATATCATGAATATAAACTGGAACCATCTTGCCATTACATTCAATATCAATATGGCCATTAATTCCAACTGGACTTTCCATTTGGGTTATTTGATAACCCTTAGGTAAATCAGGATAATAATAGTTTTTACGGTCAAAATACATATATTTTGGTTGTTTGCAATTTAAAACCATACTCATTTTTAAAGCATCTTTAACACACTTTTTATTAACGACTGGTAAAGTTCCGGGAAATCCCATATCAACAGGTCTGACATTTTCATTAGGAATTTGATTGTAGCTATTTTTAGCACTGGAAAAAACTTTAGAGTTACTTTTTAATTCACAATGCATTTCTAGTCCAATAACGGCTTTATACTTACTCATGTTCCACCTCTTTTGCTATTTGACCTTTATAGTCCATCATACTTTCTAAATGGGCTGCTAAATTAATCACTAATTCATCATTATAACAATTTCCTGTAATATTTACCCCAACAGGTAAATCATTTACAAAACCATTTGGAATCGTAATTGATGGAAATCCTCCAAAGTTACCAATTTGTAAATGTTCATCTAAAGCTTCAGTTCCTTGATGAATCATTTCTACTTTACCATCAAGCATTGGTGCAGGGCCAAGACCAACTGGTAATATAACCGCATCATATTTTTCATAAATATTTTTCCATGCATCAACAAGTAATCTTCTTACTCTTTGAGCATTTTTAAAATAGCGTTCTTGATTTTCTTTTTGTAAAACATATGAACCAATAACAAAACGTCTTTTAATTAATGGTGAAAAACCTTTAGTTCGATGATCCATCATCATTTCATCCCATTTATCACCACTACCTCTTTTACCAAAAATAATCCCCGTCATATTTGATAAATTACTTGTTGCCTCCGCACATGAAATAACAACATAGACACTAGCAAGAGCATCTAGTAAAGTTTTATCAACACTAACTTCTTCTACTTCTAAACCCATTTTTTTACAAATTTCTAAAGTTTTTTGAAAGTTTTCTAAATGACTTTTTAATTCTTCACTAGCATTAGGATAATTATCAATATTAACTAATTCTTTAATATAACAGATTTTTTTAGCCATTAATTCTTTACTAACTGCTTCTTCTAAATGAATATCTTTAGAATCCCAAGAAGTCATATCATTAGGATCAATACCTTTCATTCTATCTACTACAATCGCAGCATCCATTACACTTCTTGTTAAAACCCCACAATGATCAAGACTTGATGCAAAAGCAAACAATCCATAACGACTAATCATTCCATAAGTTGGTTTATAGCCTACTATTCCACAATATGCAGCTGGTTTTCTAATCGAATCCCCTGTATCACTACCTAAAGCATAAGGATATACTCCACTTGCTACCGCGGCCGCAGAACCAGAAGAAGACCCAGCACAGGTTCTTCTTAAATCCCAAGGATTTTTAATAATTCCGGTATGAGCAGTAGTACCAGTTCCACCCATACCAAATTCATCCATTGCCGTTTTATTTACCATAACGGCTCCCCTTTTTTTTAAGTTTTCCACAGCCGTTGCAGTATAAAAAGGAACATAATCACATAAAGTATTAGATGATCCCGTACTTAAAACGCCTTTAGTAGAATAATTATCTTTAACCCCAAAAGGAATACCGGCTAAAATATCATCACTTGAAACTTCATTTTTAGCATCATCTAAAATAGTTACAAAGGCATTACATTTATCTTCTATTTCATGACTTTTTGCTAAAGATTCTTTAATTAATTCTTCACTTGTAACTTCATTACTCTTTAAAGCTTCATGTATTTCTTTAAGGCTTTTATCCATATAACTCATTATCCCACCACCTTAACTACTTCGATTTCTCTTCCATCCGTAAAGTCAGCATTAGAAAGTAAATCTTCAATTGGTACTGATTCACCTGCTTCATCTTCTCTTAGACTGCATTCAAAATCATCTAAAGCATGAGTCATAGGTTCAACCTTATCAATATTAGGAATATTATTAATTAAATTAATCGTATCATCAATATAATCAAATTCTTCTAAAACCATTTTATTTTCTTCATCTGTTAACTTTATTAATAGTTTTTCAGCATAATCTTCAACCATTTCTTTAGTAAATTTACTCATCTTCATCTTCCTTTACTATTTTAATTCCTAATTCTTCTAATTGTAACTCACTTACAACACTTGGTGCTTCACTCATCATATCACTAGCACTTTGCGTTTTAGGAAATGCGATAACATCTTTAATATTATCTGTGCCACTTAAAAGCATTGTAAAACGTTCTAGACCAATTGCCAGACCAGCATGAGGAGGTGCTCCATATTTAAATGCTTCAATAAAAAATCCAAAACGATTTTTAATGTCTTCTTCACTTAGCTCTAAAGCATCAAAGACAATTTTTTGCATTTCACTGTTATGAATACGAACAGATCCTCCACCTAATTCATAACCATTAAGCACAATATCATAAGCAATACTTAAAACATCTTTTTTATTAGTTTTTAACATTTCAAGGTCACTTGGCATGGTAAATGGATGATGCATGGCTTTATATCTTCCTTCAGACTCTGAATATTCAAACATTGGAAAATCTACTACCCATAAGAAATTAAATTGATCTTTAGGAATTAAATTTAATTCGTTAGCAATTTTTAATCTCAAAGCTCCAAGGGAATCATAAACAACCTTTGGTTTATCAGCAACAATTAAGATTAAATCATTATTAATAATATTTAATTCTTCTTTCATTTTAGCTAATTTTTCATCTTCTAAGTTTTTAGCAATTACCCCATTAAAAGTATCATTATCATACTTTAACCAAGCAAGACCTTTAGCCCCATAAATCTTAACAAAATCAGTTAAATGTTCAACATCACTTCTTGAATATTTATCGCCATTATTTTTGACAACTAAACATTTAACAATCCCGCCATTATCAATAACGTTCGCAAAAACATTCATTTTTGTTCCACGTAAAATTTCCGTTAAATCATTTAATTCCATTGCAAATCTCGTATCTGGTTTATCACTACCAAAACGGTCCATTGCTTCTTGATAGCTTATTCTTGGAAAATCTTCTAAATCTAAATTTTTAACTTTTTTTACAACATGTTTAATTAATTTTTCTACTAAAGTAATAATATCTTCTTGATTTGCAAAACTCATTTCAATATCTATTTGAGTAAATTCTGGTTGTCTATCTGCTCTTAAATCTTCATCTCTAAAACATCTCGCTATTTGATAGTATTTTTCAAAACCACCAATCATTAATAATTGTTTAAATATTTGAGGGCTTTGTGGTAAAGCATAAAAAGAACCTTTATTAACTCTTGATGGAACAATATAATCTCTTGCCCCTTCCGGTGTTGATTTACATAAAATTGGAGTTTCAATTTCTAAAAATTCTTCATTATTTAAAAATTCTCTTACGGAAGAAGTTATTTGATGTCTCATCTTAATTGTTTGTTGTAATTTTTCTCTTCTTAAATCTAAATAACGATATTTTAAACCAACATTTTCATTAATCTCTTTATTATCATAAATATTAAAAGGTACAACATCACTTTTACTTAAAACTTCAATATGTTCACACATTAATTCAATTTCTCCAGTCGGAATATTAGGATTAATCATATCATCAGTTCTCTTAATTAATTTACCATCTACTTTAATACAATATTCATTTTTTAAATCTTCAGCAATGGCAAAATCGTCCTTTAAAAAACTACGATTAAACACTACTTGACATATTCCTGAACGGTCTCTTAAATCAACGAATATAACCCCACCCATATCTCTTCTTTTATTAACCCATCCATATAAGGTTAATTCTTTATCTACATCTTTTACAGTTAGTAATCCATTATTAATTGTTTTCATAATTATCCTCTTTTCTAAAATTCACAATTGTTTGGTGTTCTTGGATATGCTATTACATCTCTTATATTATCTACACCTGTTAAATAAATTAATAATCTTTCAAAGCCCATTCCAAAACCTGAATGAACACATGTTCCATAACGTCTTAAATTTAGATACCAATACATGGCTTCTTCATCCATTTTTAATTCGTCCATACGAGATTTTAATTTTTGATAGTCTTCTTCTCTTTGACTTCCACCCATTAATTCCCCAGCACTGGGCACGATTAAATCTACAGCAGCCACGGTTTTACCATCATCATTTTGTTTCATATAAAATGCCTTAATATCTTTAGGCCAATTAGTAATAAAAACTGGGCCATTAAAATAATTAGTTAGATATTTTTCATGTTCTTTAGCAATGTCTTCACCATAATTAGGTTCAAATTCCCATTTTTCATTGGCATTCTTTAAAAGCGTTATAACTTCTTCATGTGTAATTCTTGTAAATTTACTATTAATTAAATCTTCTAATTTTTTAATTAAACCTGGTTCTTGAAATTTCTCTAAGAATTCTAATTCATCATGACATTTTTCTAACACATCTTTAACAATATATTTTAAAAATTCTTCTTCAATATTCATTAATTCATCTAAATCACAAAAAACAATTTCTGGTTCTATCATCCAAAATTCCGAAGCATGAACTTTAGTGTTAGAATTTTCGGCTCTAAAAGTTGGTCCAAAAGTATATACTTTACTAAAAGCCATCGCAAAAGTTTCAGCTTGTAATTGCCCTGAAACCGTAAGTCCCGCTTTTTTACCAAAAAAATCATTCTTATAATCAATTTTTTTAACTTTATCTAAAGGTAAAGTTGTAACTTGAAACATTTCTCCTGCTCCTTCACAATCACTTGCTGTTATTATTGGGGCATGAAAATAAACATAACCATTATTTTGAAAATATTCATGAATAGCCATACTAGCAACACTTCTAATTCTAAATATAGCTTGATATAAATTAGCTCTTGGTCTTAAATAGGCAATACTTCTTAAAAATTCTTTAGTATGTCTTTTAGGTTGCAAAGGATAATCCATTGGACAATCCCCTAATAAAGTTATTTCTTTGGCAACTAATTCAATTTCTTGATTTTTTCCTTCACTTTTTTTAAGCGTTCCAACGACATTTAACGCTGAACCATTTTTTAAAGAAGTAATTTTATCAAAATCTTTTAAATCTTTATTATAAACAATTTGTAAATGTTTAAAAGTTGTCCCATCGGAAAAATCAATAAACCCAAATTCTTTTTGAGGACGATGATTTCTAACCCAACCATTAACCTTAACTTCTTCATTAATTAATTTTTCATAATTATTCCAAATACTCTTTAAATCCATTTTAATCTTTCCTTTCTCAAAAAATAATAAAAACCTAGATTACGTAAGGACGAAAAATTTTTCCGCGGTGCCACCTTACTTCACCCAGGCTCTTTCTTTTTTTATCACATAAAATGCGTTCTTAAATTTATGAAAGTTGTCTTTCAAAAAGATTTCTTAAAAGCATTTTCACCAACTAGCTTTTCTCTTATCTAAGAAATTACTTTCCTACTTTTCTTTCCTTAAGAAGTTATTAATATTTTAAGTCTTTTCAAATAAATAGTCAATTAATTTTAGTAAATAATTTTAGTAAATGTAAAATGTAAATTTTTGTTCTAAAAATTAGATTTATCCAAAAAAACATATTATCATAGTTTATATACTAAGAATATATATTTTTATTTATTTTTTTCATTAATAGCAACTCGTACCACAATCTCATTCGGAATGAATAAGATTAAATTTATAAAATATTATTTTTAAAATGACTTATTTGCAATTTGCTTTATTTCTTCTAACATTTTTTCTTTTAGTTTGTCTATATCCGTGAAAAATAAATTTGTGCCTCTCTTTTTAATCATATCATATTTTTAAATAAACTTTTTGTTTCGTTTTGCAAATCTGTTGGAACTCTTAGTGGTACTCCATCAACAGTATGAACATGGTCTATATATTTTTCTAGTGTTGGAAAAGCATTTTGCAATAGTATAGTAGCATCTTCATCGGCAATTGTTCTAACAATTATAGTATTACAAAATCCATACTTCTCAACTTTTTTATCAATAATCTTTTGATATTTATCAATTTTAGAACTAACAGGAATAAACCATAAAGTAAAAGAAAACTCCATCTTACGATGAAGCTTTTCTACATTTTCAACCAGGATCATTTATTAGTCGCACCACCTGGAAGCGAAAAACATTTCCACACTTTCTCAAGTGCAACTTAAATATACTATATTTGTTTTTCTTTGATTGCAGCTTGAGCAGCAGCAAGTCTAGCTATAGGTACCCTAAATGGGGAACAAGAAACATAATTTAAACCAATCTTATGACAGAACTCAATACTAGATGGTTCACCACCGTGTTCACCACATATACCTAATTTAATATCACTTCTGGTACTTCTTCCTTTTTGGGTAGCCATTTCTACTAATTGTCCTACACCTTCTTGGTCTAATTTAGCAAATGGATCTGATTCATAAATTTTATTTTCATAATATGAATCTAAGAATTTACCAGCATCATCTCTTGAGAAACCAAAAGTCATTTGAGTTAAATCATTAGTTCCAAATGAGAAGAATTCAGCTTCTTCAGCAATTTTATCAGCAGTTAAAGCCGCTCTTGGAATTTCAATCATTGTACCAATATGATAATTAATATCACTATTTAATTCTTTTTTAACTTCTTCCGCTGTTTCAACAACGATATTTTTAACAAATTTTAATTCTTTAACTTCGCTAACTAGTGGAATCATGATTTCTGGAACAATATCATAACCTTTTTCATTTTTAACCTCAATTGCAGCTTCCATTAAAGCTCTTGTTTGCATCTTAGCAATTTCTGGATAAGTAACGGCAAGACGACAACCGCGATGTCCCATCATTGGATTAAATTCGTGTAGCTCAGCACATTTTTGTTTTAAATCCTCAACACTAACACCCATATCTTTAGCTAAAGCTTTAATATCTTCTTCTTCAGTTGGTAAAAATTCATGTAGAGGTGGATCTAAATAACGAACAGTCATTGGTAGACCTTTTAATTCTTCATACATGGCTTTAAAGTCACCTTTTTGGAAAGGTATTAGTTCATTTAATGCTTCTTCTCTAGCTTCTTTAGTATCAGATAAAATCATTTTTCTAATTTTAGGAATACGTTCTTCATCAAAGAACATGTGTTCTGTACGGCATAGACCAATACCTTCAGCTCCTAAATTAACGGCATTTTTAGTATCTCTTGGATTATCAGCATTAGTTCTAACTTTTAAAGTTCTAAATTCATCTGCCCATTCCATAATTCTTCCAAAGTTACCAGTAACAGATGCTTCTACGGTTTTAATATCACCTTCATAAATATTTCCAGTACTTCCATCTAAAGAAATATAATCGCCTTCCTTAAATGTTACACCACCTAGGCTAAATTCTTTTGCTTCTTCATTAATTTTAATGTCGCCACAGCCAGAAACACAGCAAGTACCCATACCACGGGCAACAACAGCAGCATGAGAAGTCATTCCACCACGAACTGTTAAAATGCCTTCACTAGCAGCCATACCTTCAATATCTTCTGGTGTAGTTTCTAAACGTACTAGAATAACTCGACCATCTTTACTTTTTTCTTTCGCGTCTTCCGCACTAAAGACAATGCGACCAGCAGCAGCTCCAGGACTAGCAGGAAGTCCAGTTCCAACTACTTTACCATTTTTAAGTGCTTCTTTATCAAAAGTTGGATGTAATAATTGGTCTAATGATTTAGCTTCAATTCTTAATACAGCTTCTTCTTTATCAATAACACCTTCATCAACTAAGTCACAAGCGATATTAATTGCTGCTTCCGCAGTTCTTTTACCATTTCTGGTTTGTAAGAAATATAATTTACCTTCTTCAATTGTAAATTCCATATCTTGCATATCTTTATAATGATCTTCTAATTTTTCAGCAATTTGCATAAATTCTTCATATACTTGTGGTAAATCTTCTTTTAATTTAGTTATAGGTTGAGGAGTACGAATACCTGCCACAACATCTTCACCTTGAGCATTAATTAAGTATTCACCATAAATTCCTTTTTCCCCAGTAGATGGGTTACGAGTAAATGCAACACCAGTACCTGAAGTGTTACCCATATTACCAAAGACCATAGTTTGAACATTAACAGCCGTTCCCCAATCACTTGGAATATCATTCATTCTACGATAAACAATTGCTCTTGGATTATCCCATGAACGGAATACCGCTTTTACCGCACCCATTAATTGTACCTTAGCATCTTGTGGAAAATCTTCCCCATTCATAGTTTCTTTATAAACACTTTTAAAACGTTTTACTAATTCTTTTAAATCTTCAACATCAAGTTCTGTGTCATAAGTAACACCTTTTGCTTCTTTAACTTCATCAATAATTTTTTCAAAGTATGATTTAGGTACTTCCATAACAACATCAGAATACATTTGAATAAAACGACGATAAGAATCATACGCAAATCTTGGATTATTTGTTTTCTTAGCAAAACCTTCTACAGCTTCATCATTTAAACCTAAATTTAAAATGGTATCCATCATTCCTGGCATACTAGCTCTTGCCCCAGAACGAACTGAAACAAGTAAAGGATTACTATTGTCACCAAATTTCTTACCTTGAATTTCTTCTAATTTACTTAAAGCCTCATATATTTGACTTTCAATTTCTTCACTAATACTTTGATTATTATTATAATAATCTGTACAAGCTTCGGTTGAAATTGTAAAACCTTGAGGTATAGGTAAACCTAAATTAGTCATTTCAGCTAAATTAGCTCCTTTACCTCCTAAAATATTTCTCATATCTTTATTGCCTTCTTTAAAGGCATATACATATTTCATTAAATATAAACTCCTTCCGTAATTAAAATTATAAAAAGAATTTAATACTTAATCAAGTAAAATTGTCAATACTAGTCACAATTTTACTAAAAAAAGTTCATTTTACTGAACTTCACTTGTAATGTTATCAAAAATATAATTTCCTGTATCTTTTTCATATTTTAAATTAATAGTTAATTTTTTATCTTGATATTCAAGACTTTCATCTTCTTCATTATAATCTTTTAAAATAATTAACTTAAGATTATCATCTTTTAAAGTAGCACTATCTAAAGTAATATTAGGTTTTAGACAACTTCCTCCAGCATTTATTCGATAATAAGCATATCCTTTATTTTTACTATCATAATGATACATTCCGCCAAAAGTTTTGATATCTTCTTTTTGATATTTACTATCTTTTCCAAAAATTTCTTGATATTTATTTAAAATAATATTTTCAGCTATTATAGATGTATTTTCAAATTTTAGTTTTTCTAAATCATTAGTAAAATCATCAAACATCATACTAGAACAGTAATAAGCATCATCAATAGTTAAGCTATTTAATTCATCACAAGAAATATTTTCATAGTATGAACTTGGTATTTCATTTAAAACCAGATGAAGTCTTGCTTCCATTTCATCATTTAATAATTCTTCATCAACACATTCTTCTTGAAAATATTTATACATATTAAAATACTTTTCTACTAAACTATCATTTATATCCAAACTTTTTTCTTCTGGTTCTTCTTTAATTTCTTCTTTTGGCTCTTCTACTTTTTGATTAACATTTCCACTTAAATTAATAATTTTCTTATCAATCAAAATATAGCCTATTAATCCTAAAACAACTATAACTAATAAACAATTAATAATCACACTTTTTTTCATTTTTCAACTTCCCTACTTTCAAATTAATGATAACATAGTTTTATTTTATTTTCTAATCATTTTATCTAAATATTCTTTTCTTTTATATTCGTTAGTCAAATGCGTGTAAACTTGCGTGGTACTTAATTGTTTATGACCTAGTAATTCTTGAACACTTCTAATATCCGCCCCATTTTCAAGTAAATGAGTAGCAAAAGTATGTCTTAGAGTATGAGGTGACATATGATGAACAAAAGCAATTTTTTTAATTCTTTTAGCAACTATTTGTTCCACACTTTGTCTTTTCATTTGCTCACCCTTTTGATTAAGAAGCAAATAATCATTCTTTTCACTTTTTAAAAAGGTATCTCTAACTTTTAAATATTCTTCTAAAGCTTCTTTAGCATAACTGCCAAAATAAGTAATTCGCATGACCCTTCCTTTACCTAAAACTCTAATTTCTTTATTTTTTAAATCAATATCTTTCAGTTTAATATTACATAATTCACTAACTCGCATTCCACTAGCATATAAGAGTTCAAAAATAAGTCTTTCTCTAATTAATACTGGGGTACTTAAATCATCAAAAGTTAATAGTTCTAAAATTTCTTTATTATTTAAAAAATTAGGTAATTTCTTTTCTTTTTTCGGATTTTCAACTAATAAAAATAAATTAGTATTAATAATTTTCTTTTCATATAAATAATTATAATAGCCTCTTAAAGAACTAAGAATTCTTGAAATCGAACTATTATGATAATTTTGTTCATCTAAACTTTTTAAAAAATCCCATATTAAATATTTATTTAAATTTAATTCATCAATTTTTCTTTCCAAACAAAAATTTTTAAACATTAAAATATCTCTTTGATAATTCTCAATTGTTAAATCACTATAATTTCTTTCTACTTTTAATCTTTCTAAATAATCATTTAAATATTTCATTATTACCACTCTTTAAATAATTGTATCAAATAAACTTCCAAATTTACAACAAAAGATGCTTAAAATGTATTATAATATTGTTGGAGTGTGAAAAAATGATTCGAGCAGTACAAATAATAATTACCAAAACAATTACTTTTATCTGTAAGTTATTTCATAAAAATGGTAGTGTTCTACCAGGGGCTTGGGCATATGTTTTAAATCCTCATGTGCTAGACACTATAAAATATCCTAAATACGTTATAGGAGTTACTGGTTCAAGTGGTAAAGGCACTACTACTAATTTGATTTATCATATTTTAAAAGAATCAGGTGTTGATGTTGTCTATAATTCATCTGGTAGTAATATTATTAATGGTATTATAACTTTAATATTAAATAATTGTAATTTAAAAGGTGAATTTAAACATGATGTTTTATTATTAGAGTTAGATGAAAAACATTTACACTTAGCTTTTAGGGAAAGCAAACTTACCCATTTAGTTATTACCAATATCACGAGAGATCAACCAGCTAGAAATGGTTCTCCCGATTTAATTTATAATGAGATTATGAAAACGTTAAACGGCAAGACGACTTTAATTATCAATGCTAATGACCCAGGATTATTAAAAGCCACTCTTACTTATCCTGGTAAAGTTATTACTTATGGGATTAATAAAACCAAAGATTCTTATCAAAAATTAACTAATTATAATATTGATTATGCTTATTGTCCTAAATGTCATCATAAACTAATCTATGATTTTTATCACTATGGTCACTTAGGAAATTATCACTGTCCTAATTGTGATTTTAATAATTTAAATTTAGATTATACCGCAGATAAAGTTGATTTAAAAAAACAAGAAATGACCATTAATAACCAACTTGTTCATTTAAATAAAGATATCCTATATACGGCTTTTGCTACTCTTGCCGCTTATAGTGTTTCAAAAGAAATCGGTTTAAGTGAAAAACAAATCTTATCTGCTTTAAACGTCCATCCAAATGACAGTAAAAGAGCTCATGAATATGTTTTAGATAACCGCAAAATAACAATGTTAGAAAGTAAAAACGAAAATTCTTTAAGTTATTTTCAATCCCTACAATATATTAAAAATGCCAGTGGTAAAAAATGTGTCTTACTTGGTTTTGAAAATGTTTCAAGACGTTATTCATATAATGATTTATCTTGGCTTTATGATGTTGATTTTGAACTATTAAATGACACCAATATCACTAATATTGTTTTAGTTGGAAGATTTAAATATGATGTAGCAACAAGATTAACATACGCTAATGTTGATGAAAAAAAATTTATCTTTGTTGATGATTTAAAAGATATGGTTAAAATTTTAAAGGAACAAACAACTGGTGATATTTATACAATGGTTTGTTTTGATATGACCGAAATACTTTTAAAAGAATTAAAGGAGGAAGCATGAAAACATTTAAAATTGCTCATCTATATTATGATTTAATGAATCTTTATGGTGAAAGTGGTAACATCTTAGCTTTAAAAAAACATTTAGAAAAACAAAACTTAAAAGTTAATATAACTAATTTAAGTATTAATGATGAAATTGATTTTAATAAATATGATTTTTATTATTTAGGAAGTGGTAATGATGAAGCATATTACCTAGCTTTAAAACATTTAGAACAATATCAAAAAGAAATTAAAGACGCAATTAAAAATCATAAATTTTTCTTAGCAACTGGTAATTCTTTATGTTTATTTGGCGATTTAAATATTTTAGATTTTAAACCTGAAAAATGTGAATTTAGAATTGTTGGTGAACAATCCTTTACTTTTAAAAATTTAGAAAATACCATAATTGGTTTTCAAAATCGTGATTATATTTTAAAACTAGTTAAAGAAGAACATTTATTTGAAGTAAAAAAAGGAACCGGTTATATTCCTAAAGCAATAGTTGAAGGTATTAAGAAAAACAATTTTTATGGAACTTTTTTATTAGGGCCTCTTTTAATTAGAAATCCTTTATTTACAGAATATTTAGTAAAAGAAATAATGAAATATAATAGCTTAGATTATAAAATTTATCATGATAAATGGGAAGAAAAAGCTTATGATGAATATCAAAAAAATTTTTAAAATCCTACAAAAATTTTTTTTGATATTACATTTAATGTATTTAATTAATGATAAAAAGACGACTTTATTTGTCAAGATAGAAAATTTATGATATTATTTATGTGGTGATATATATATGATTATTGTATTCAAAGTTAGCGATAAACTAAAAGAAAAAATGGTTGCTTATTATACTGATAAAAAAAGAACTAAAACCCCTCCTTATGCTGTATTTCAAGCAGAAGATGCTGATACAGTAATAACTTTATATGAATCAGGTAAAGTTATGTTTCAAGGTATTAGTGCAGATGTTGATGCTAAAATGTGGGCTGAAACCGAAAAAAAATTAACAGGTATTAAAATTAACATTTCCGAAGGTAAACAAAAACTAGAAAAAACTAGAAAAACTAGAAATGAATTATATAAATTAAGTGTATATGGTTCTGATGAAGTTGGAGTTGGCGATTTTTTAGGTCCTATTGTGGTAACAGCAACATATGTTTCTAAAGAAAAAGCTGCTTTTGTTGAAAAATTAGGTGTTAGAGATTCTAAAATTATAACTGATGAAAAAATTAGAGCAATTACTCCTACTCTAATGGAAGAAGTTCCTTATGCTAGTTATACTTTAAGTTGTAAAGAATATAATGAATATCAAAAACGTGGTTATAATATGAATCGCATTAAAGCAATTATTCATAATAAAGTTTTATATGAATTAACTAAAAAAGGTTATCCTTATGACAAAATAGTTATTGATCAATTTGTTTATCCTGCTAAATATTTTGAACACATTAAAGAGGAAAAAAATATTGTTAAAGATATTACTTTTATGACTAAAGCTGAAAGTGTATGTGCTGCCGTTGCAGCAGCAAGTTGCATTAGTAGATATATTTTCTTACAAGAACTGGATAAATTATCTGAAGAACTTAATATGACCGTTTTAAAAGGTGCTGGAGAAGAGGTCGATAAATTAACTGCTCAAATAGTTAAAAAATATGGAAAAGAAAAATTACAAGAAATAGCAAAATGTAATTTTAGAAATATGGAAAAATATCAAGAATACTTAAAAGAAAGCTAAAAAGCTTTCTTTTAATATTCAAATAAATTAATTAAAAAACTTTCAAAACCAAGCCACTTATCTTTAAGACCAGCTTTTATTTCATAATCTAATTTAGTTAAAGATAATAAATTATCTTTAACATCATCAATATGATATCTAGCTTTATTTTTCATTATTTTTTGTAATTGCCAATCAGCTAATTTTAATTCTTGCATAATTTCTTTAGAATTATGTTTACTCTCCAAAAAGGAAACCATTAACATTAAACGATATTCCCTAGCTAAAAGATTAATTAATTGAAGACTCTCAACCTTTAAACATTTCAAATCTTCTAATAAATCAAAAGATAATTTCATATCTTTTAAAATAACCGCATCAACAAACTTAAATTGATTATCTTTAACATTAACACTAATTAATTCTTTTAACGTATTCATAGTAATCATAGCATTTTCTTTCATCAATAAAGGAAACTTATTTATTTCATTAACAATTAAATCATAATTATTTACACAAGCATTTACAATATATCTAACCCCACTATCTTCAATTAAATAATTATTCTTCATAATTAATTTTTTAGTTTCGTTTATTAATTCGTATCCAACAGGAGCTTTAAGTTCCCTGTACTCGCCTAATTCCTGCCATTTTTTAAAGATACTTTTTCTTTTATCAACAGCATCATAAGTAGTAAAAATTAATGTTGTATTAGGATTTGGATTACTTAAATAATTAATTAGACTTTCACTATTTTTAGAATTTTCTTTTTCTTTGCCAAATAAACTAACATTCTTAATTATTAAATATTTTATTTCATTAAACATCGAAACATACCCAGCTTCTTCTAAAATATCACTTAATGATACTTCACTATAATTATAAATAATTTTATTAGTTGAATCTTTTATAATTCTTTTTAATTCTTCATCTAATAATATTTTAGAATCACTATTTATTAATATATTCATTTTGCATCACTTCTTTTATATTATATCAAGAATTTATTAAAGTAGATAGTAATTAATTATCAAAAGATAAGACAAATGGATTGTCTACAGTTCCATATTCTTGTTCTAAGTGAGGATTAGGAGTTATTTTAACTGATGATTTTAAATATAAAGAATTATCGACAAAGATGCTATAGTAGCTATACCCTGATGACTTTATATTAAACACAATACTTGAATATGATGAATTTTTGCGTTAATGTCCAAAAATCATTATTAGAAGTTAACCAATCATTTGTATTACAATTACCATTATTGTAAGAATATAAATTTTTTATCAAACAATTATTTCTTACTTCCCCACCAACTGTATATCCATAGTAACTTGGATAAATTAAACCAATTCCATTATATTTTTTTCAACAACAGTTTCACTACTCCACTCACTTGGATATGTATTCTTATTTCCTGTACTCGTTCCTCTTTCTTTTTCATAAAATTGTTTTACTGTTATATCTGAAGTACTAAAGCCTCCCATGTAATTTCTTTATCTATCATATTTCTTGCTATGCCATCTAATCCTTTTGGCAAATCTGTTCCTATATTAAAATTGCATTCACTTGCTTCATTATTCTTATAGCAGTCTCCTGTTCCGCTTTCATAATAGATTCTTTAATTTACTTGTTGTCCAATTATTTGTATCTATCCCAATAGAATTTTCCAAAATTTTTTTGTTCTTTTATTCCATCTCTTACTATTTTTACTCTTTGTTCAACGTTATCACTATTTACTATTCCAATAATCCAAATTTCATTTTTAAATGATACGTAATTGTTAACATTAACACCAGCATAACGATATTTTGTTTTATTCCAGTTTTCACTTACATCATGACTTACTGCATATAAACCATCTCCACTTCAACAACTGGTACTTTTAAACCAATATTTATTTGACAGTTGCTATGTGATAACTATTTTTATTAAATTTAACAATGATACTTCCATTATTATCAGTTCGATATATTTTAGAATTTTCTAAGTTTTTTAATACACTATCTTTAGGATGACCATAACGATTATTTTTTCCAACACTTATAATACTATATTTAGGTTTTATTTTATCTATAAAATATTTACTACTACTTGTATCAGAACCATGATGTCCAACTTTTAAAAAAGTAATATTTTTTAAATTATATTTTTTTAATAAATCATTTTCTTTTTCAATTCCAGCATCACCCATAAAAAGAAATTGATAATTTAAATAATTTAAATAAATAACATTAGAATTATCATTTTCATTATTATACCTTTTAGTGTTTAAAAATTGTAATTGTTCTTTATCAAATTTTAAAATATCTATTCCTTTTTCATATTTAATTTTTCTTTTATTTAATTCATTAATTATATTAGATTCTAAATCATTAAAATCATCATTATTAAAAATAACTTTTTTAATTTTAATTTTATTTATTAAATCAATAGTATTTCCAGCATGATCATAATCTCCATGAGTTAAAATTAAATTATCTATTTTATTAATACCTAAACTATTTAAATAAGTAACAATATTATTAACGGTATAATTAATATTTTTCTTCATAGACCACTCTTTACTATTATAATTATAAGTTCCACCTGTATCAATTAAAGTAACATTATTTAAATTATTACTAACGAGTAAACTGCTATCTCCTTGTCCTACACTTAAATAAGTTATATTTAATTTTGTAGTTATAAATGGCAAAAAATGGATTATTAAAATAAAGCATATTAAAATTTTAAAATAATTTTTATTATGATAATAAAAAACTTTATAAAATAGATAAAAATAAATAAGCCAAAAAATTATATTTACTTTAGGTAATATTAAAATTCCTAATTTAATATTTTCACCTATTTTATTTAAGAAAATAAATAAGGATGTAAAACTATCAAATATTATATTAAAGAATGGCAAGATAAAAGTTAATAACGCTAAAGGATATAATATTGTAGATACTAAAGGTATTGCTATTAAATTAAATAATATTGTTAAAAAATTTACTTTATAAAAATTAATAGCCGTTATTGGCAAAGTAATAAAGAAAATAAACGTACTAGTTTTTAACAAATCTTTAATTTTATTTTCATTATCAAAATGATAAGTTAAAAGTCCAAATGATATTAAAAATGAATAAATAAAACCAATATCATATAAATAAAAAGGATTAATAAATAGCATTAAACATATAACTAATATTAAAATTTGAATATTAGTTATTTCTAATTTATTAGTAATTATTTTTATTGTATAAAATAAAACACTTCTTAATATAGAAGGTGTAAAGCCTACTAAAAAAGTATAAAACCATAAAAATATTAAAATAATTTTAGGTTTTTTTAAATACTTACTTTTACTTAAAATTAAAATAAATAATGATATATGCATACCTGATATAGCAAATAAATGACTAAGACCATTTTCTCTAAATAATTCATTATCTATATCATCTTTAACTCCTAGTAATAAAGCTTTTAAATATTCATTATTATTAATATTATTTATTCTTTTATAACACCAATTTTTTAATTTAAAGAAAATATTTTGGGTAGAATATCTTTTTAAATTATTAGCATTAAATAAATAATAAATGTAATGATGTTCTAAATATTTTTGATAGGAAAAAACATTAGGTATGTCATTTTCCAAAGGAACTTCTAGTTTTCCTTTAAGAATAAGATAATCATTAAACCCTAATGTTTTTTCTAATTCTTTTTTTTCTTCTTCAGTTTTTAAATAATAATTTACAATAACCTTTTCTTTAGCTTTAATAGTTAATTTTAATAAATCACCATTAAATTCATAATCTAAAACATGACCTTCTAAAAACGTTTCACCTCCATTTAAAATACTTTCATGTTTAACTAAGAAAAGATTAAATACACACCAAATAATTACTAGACTAATTAAAACTTTAAACAGTAATGTAGTCTTTAATTTTGGCATATACAGCATCGCCTATTCCAGAGATATTTTTAATATCTTCAATTGTTCTAAAGGCTCCGCAAGTACTACGATACTGAATGATACTTTCAGCTTTAGATGATCCAATACCATTTAATGTTTCAAGTTCTTCTTTACTAGCGGTATTTAAGTTTACTTTACCACTAGTTTTACTAGTCGTATTTTTTTTACTTGACTCACTACTACCACCAATAATAGAAGAATTTTCATTTAAATCATCAATAATATTTGCATCACCTAACTTATCGCTTTGCTTCATTTCTTTTACTTCATCTTTTGTATAAACAATAATAACCATTTCATTGGCCAATTTTTTGCTTAAATTAAGATTAGAAGTATCAGCATTACTCATAAGTCCCCCAGAAGCTTTAATCAAGTCATTAACAACTGAACCAGTCTCTAATTCATAAACACCAGGATTTCTAACAGCACCTTTAATATCAACCCTTAGTTTATTAGAATCATTTTGCTCTTCTTCATCTTCGTATTCACTCATATCTAAAGTTTCAACAGGACAATGAAAGGCTTCTTCAGCACTAGCATCTTTTAAATAAAGTATACCCATCAATATACAAGCAAATGCTAGAAAGCCCGTAATGAAAAGAAATTTCTTTTCAACAATAAAGTCTTTAAAATTTTCCATAGGTCCTCCTTTCTAAGAAGATATATTACTATCTTCTACTAATATATTACCTAAAAAATGTCAATTTCCTTTTTTTTGGCAAAAAAAAATACATTGGTCTGTCAACCAACATATCTTTCTGTGGACGAATAAAGTAAATACATATATTGACAGATATAAATACTACTCTCCTATCGAATCCCACATGCACGTACAACTTAACAGCCGATAAGACACCCTATTCAACGGTGAAATAGATGACTCAAAAATCACAATAGAAACATCCGATCGGACGATAAAAATCATCAACAATCTTAAGAAATAAATATACTCCAAAGAAATATAAATATCTCAAAGGTGTTTCAAATCATTTCACCTACCATTAAGCATCTTAAATATACCATACTCATCTATAGCTGTCAATCACTTTTCTAAAATTTTTCAAAAAAAATTTTCAGTTTACATTTTTCGTGTCAAATTTATGTAATGTAAACTTTCAATAATTTTATCTTGTTCTACTTCACTAGTAGTTTGCAAATTTTTAATTAAATTTTTTTTAGTTTTTAAAAGTGTTTTTTTGTCATATGTTTTAGTAATTTCAGGATTTACTATTGCTAAATAAACTGGTAATTCTTCTAAATCTTTATTTTCTTTAGCTATCATATTTTGACATTTTTGATATTCTTCCCATTTTATTTTAGCAAATAATTTAAAAGCATTTGATATATGATAAAATTTATCATATGACCATGATTCATTTAAAGCTTCATTATAAATTTCTATAATACTTTTATAATTTTTAATAACATCATACCAATCACTATTATAATAGCAATCATAATTTTTATCTTCTAATGTATTAAATAATACATTGTATCTTAATTTATAAAGTAATTTATAAGTTTTACTTTTAATAAAATTAGATTCCATAATCATTTTTTCTTTAGGCATATTTGTTAAATAATTTTTAATAATAATAAAATATTCATATAAATCGCTATAATTTTCTTCAGTTAAAACTTTATTATAATTATCCTTATCACTTAAATTATTATAATTAAAATCTATATCTTTAAAATTACTAATTATAAATTTAATATTATCACTATATAAATTTGTATTACTATTTATTTTTTCTAAATTACGAATTTTAGTTTTATCTTGCCAATATTTTTTTTGAAAATATTTAAAATATTTACTGTAATTAGCATCAATTTTTTTCTGATAATTTTTAATCTTACCAATATTTTCTTTTTTTAATTCTTTTAATTGTTTTAATATTTCTTCTAATTTTTGTAATTCTTCTTCAGTATACCATATATTCATAATTCCCCTCCAAGCATTAAATATTTTAAGATATTACTACTTATGAGTCAAGAAGAAATTTTGTCGAATTAAGTAATACTTTTAAGAAGTTTAACATTTAAAAAGCTAGAATATTTTCTAGCCTACATCAAATTTTAATCAAAACTTACATCTTGCCAAGATTGGTCAGTTGGACGTTCTGGGGCAGGACAGCCACCAAACATACCACTGGTTATTGCATTTACATTATGAATAAATTTTGGGCCAAATGTTATTGTTTGTAAATTAATTGTTCCACCAAACATACCGTGCATGTCTGTTGCATTTGTTGTATCAAAACTACTTAAATCTAAAGATTCTAATTGAGTACATCCAGCAAACATTGTACTCATGTTTTCAACTTGATTAGTTTTAAATTTTTCTAAATTTACAGATTTTAATTGTGTGCATCCAGCAAACATCTGAGACATATCAGTTACATTAATCGTATCAAAACTACTTAAATCCAATGTTTGAACATTTGCGACTCCAGTAAACATCGAACTCATATTTGTAACATGACTAGTATCAACATTTGTAAATATTATATTTTTTCCATTAAAACTAGGACTCTGTGAAAATAAATTACTACAATCTTGTGGAAGTATACTATCTTTTATTACTAATGTTTCTAAATTCATCGATATTAGCCACGAATTTTTATTAGTAACATGGCTTAAATCAAAATTTACTAAAGTTAAGTTTACTAAAGTCCCTATATTAAACATTTGAGATATATTAGTCACATGGCTTGTATCCCAACCATTTATAGTTAATTCTTGTAATTTTAATGCACTAAACATTTGAGACATATTTATAACATTACTTGTATCAATATTAGCTAATCCATCTATTTGAATCACTTTTGTAAAGCCGCCAAATAACCACCTACTATCTTCATTTCCTTTTATTCCATTTGTTCCTTGTAAATATCCTGTACAATTTTCTTCACTTTCATCACATACTACATAACTTTGTACTCCTCCATATCCATCTGCACTTTCATCATATGGGCCATATACTTTTCCACCATCTTCTGCTGTTTTTACACTCTTTTTATTTTCTATTACTATCTTCGTTAATTTATCTTTATATCCCCACATTCCATTTGTATCACTTGAAGAAATTTGCCTTATTGTTGTATTTTCTTCTTGATATTCGGTACTTAATGTTATCTTTCCTTTCCAACTTGCATTCATATTTGCATCTACCATTTGTGTATCTGGGTCCATATATAGTAATAAATTAAAATCTCTTTCTTCATTTGCTTTTAATGTGAAATTATATAAACTATAAGCATGTTTTGCATCACTAATAACTTTGTTTGCATCATTTGGTGTTGCTAATTTTTTATTTGTATTTAAGTTTGTATTATAATCATCTTCATATAGGATTGCATATATATATATTCATCTTCTAAGACTTTGCCACTTACTGTTAATGATTCTAAATTAATACTTGCACTTGCTAAATCATTACATTCATTATGGATTGTAAAATGATATGGTTTTGCACTTGCTAAAAACTTTTCTAGTTGTTCTTCATTCATTGGATAAGCTTTATCTAAGCTTATATCATTTTCTCCAGTAAATGTAATATTTAAACATGCTGTATTAACTACATTCTCACCAGTTTGCTGTCTTGTAAGTATCCAATATGCATAAGTAATAGTTAATGTTACAATTAATACTGTTATTATTCCTAATATTGAATAAATTAATATTTTCTTTTTATTAGTTTTCATATTTATCCTACTTTCTATTACTATCTTAACATATTCTTTAAAAATAATGTAAATAAAAAAAAGAATTTACATTTTTATTGTAAACTCTTAATTATTATTCTAATGGTGAAGATACACTGTCTAAACCATCACCTATTAAGTTTTCTTCTAACATTTCAGCAGCTTCATCATCCATAAATTGTTTTTGTAAAGTAAGTTCAATATCACTGTATTGTCTTGCTCCAGTACCAGCTGGAATTAACTTACCTATAATAACATTTTCTTTTAAGCCACGTAAATAGTCAACACTGCCTTTAATAGCCGCATCTGTTAAGACTTTAGTAGTTTCTTGGAATGATGCAGCAGATAAGAATGAATCAGTTTGAAGACTACTCTTAGTTATACCAAGCATTATTGGACGTCCTTTAGCAGGAATGCCACCATTTAATAAGACTGGTTTATTAGCTTCGGTAAATTCATGTAAGGAAATACTTAAGCCTTCAACTAAGTTTGTATCTCCAGGATCAACAATTCTTATTTTATTAATCATTCTCTTAACAATGATTTCAATATGTTTATCAGAAATATCAACACCTTGTAATTTATAAACCATTTGAATTTCTTTTAAGATATATTCTTGAGCTGTAAGTGGATCAGTAACGGCAAGTAATTCTTTTGGTGAAATAACACCTTCAGTTAATTTATCACCGGCTTGAACTGTATCACCAACACTTACTCTTACTTTCATGTTGTAGTTTGTAACATGTTCTCTTGCTTCAACATCATTTTCGACAACAATACGGTGTTTACCATTATCTTCTTTAATACTTGCAACTTTACCAGCAATTTCGGAAATAGTTGCTTTACCTTTTGGATTACGAGCTTCAAATAATTCTTCAACTCTTGGTAAACCTTGAGTAATATCTTCGCCTGATGCAACACCACCTGAGTGGAAGGTACGCATGGTAAGTTGGGTACCAGGTTCACCAATTGATTGGGCAGCCATAATACCAACAGCTTCACCAGTTTCAACAATATTACCTGTTGCAAGGTTACGACCGTAACATTTTTGGCATACACCATTAGGTGTTTTACAAGTTAAGGCACTTCTTATTTCAACTTGAGTTATACCAGCATCAGTAATTTTCTTAACAATATTTTCGGTAATCATTTCATTTTTATCAATAATTACTTCTTTAGTTTCAGGATTAACTACCTTTTTAGCAGTATATCTACCTAAAATACGTTCAGCAAGTGGTTCAATTACACTACCATCTTTATCATTAATTAAATCTTTAACAATAACGCCTTGGATACTTCCACAATCGCTTTCTTTAACAATAATGTCTTGAACAACTTCAACTAAACGACGAGTTAAATATCCAGAGTCAGCCGTACGTAAAGCGGTATCGGCAGAACCTTTTCTTGAACCATGACTTGATAAGAAGAATTCAGATACACTTAAACCTTCAGAGAAGTTTGATAATACTGGAATTTCAATTGTAGAACCATCTGGCTTAGCCATTAAACCACGCATACCAGCAAGTTGAGTAAAGTTAGAAATTGAACCACGAGCTCCAGAATTCATCATCATAAATAATGGATTATCAAAGTCACCATCAGCAACTTGTTGTAATTCTTCTTTAATAGCATCATTAGCTTTATTCCAAATTTCAATAACTTTGTTATAACGTTCTTCTTCGGTAATTAAACCTCTTGAAAATTGTTTATTAACTTTATCTACTAAAGCTTTAGAATCAGCAACAACTTGAGCTTTTGTTTTAGAAGGTACAATATCGGCAGCAGAAACCGTAATACCAGCAATAGTTGAATACTTAAATCCTAAATCCTTTAATTTATCAAGGAAAATAGAAGTTTCAGTCGTTTTATATCTTTTAAATACTTGAGCAATTATCTTACTTAAAGTACCTTTAACAAATGGTTTACTTAAAGGTAAAGCCTTAATTGCTTCAAGGATATTAGAACCTCTTTCAATAAAGTATTTACTTGGTGTAATACCTTCAATATTTTCTTTAGTAGGTTCATTAATATATGGATAACTATCTGGTAAAATTTCATTAAAGATAATCTTACCACAAGTTGTAATTAAATATTTATCCATTTGTTCTTCGGTAAAGATTTTATGTTTAAATGAAGATACTGGTAAAACAATTCTCGTATGTAAAGTTATTTCTTTACGATTGTATGCCATTAAAACTTCATTAGAATCTTTATATACTTTACCTTCGTGTTCTTCGCCTTCTTTTTCTTGAGTTAAATAACAGTTACCTAACACCATATCTTGACTTGGCGTAACAATTGGTTTTCCATCTTTTGGATTTAAAATATTTTGAGCACCAAGCATTAAGATTCTAGCTTCAGCTTTTGCTTCTTCAGATAAAGGAACATGTACAGCCATTTGGTCTCCATCGAAGTCTGCATTAAATCCGGTACAAACAAGTGGGTGTAAACGAATAGCTTTTCCCCCAACTAATTTAGGTTCAAATGCTTGAATTCCTAGACGGTGTAGAGTTGGAGCACGGTTTAACATTACTGGATGTTCAGTAATAACGTCTTCAACAACATCCCATACACAATCATCTTTAGCATCAATTAACTTTTTAGCACCCTTAATGTTATGAGCTAGACCTCTTTCTACTAAACCATGAATAACATGTGGTTTAAATAACTCTAAAGCCATATCTTTTGGAATACCACATTGATACATCTTTAAGTTAGGTCCAACGACAATAACACTACGACCAGAATAGTCAACACGTTTACCAAGTAAGTTTTGTCTAAAACGTCCTTGTTTACCTTTTAACATACTAGATAAACTCTTTAATGGACGATTTCCAGCACCACTTACACTACGACCACGACGACCATTATCAAGTAGGCTATCAACTGCTTCTTGAAGCATTCTCTTTTCATTTTGAACAATGATTGTTGGAGCCCCAAGTTCAAGTAATTTTTTTAAACGATTATTACGATTAATAATTCTTCGATATAAATCATTTAAATCACTAGTTGCAAAACGTCCACCATCTAATTGAATCATTGGTCTTAAATCAGGTGGAATAACGGGAAGAGCTTCAATAATCATCCATTCAGGACGATTACCACTTTCTTGAAAAGCAACTAAACAATCTAAACGTTTTACTAAACGAATCCGTTTTTGACCACTTGCCCCTTCAAGTTCACTTCTTAATTCTTCTACTTCTTTATCAACATCAACAGCTTGTAATAATTCTTTAATAGCTTCAGCACCCATACCTACTCTAAAACTATTACCATATTTTTCATAGTAAGCACGATACTCTTTATCAGATAAAGTTTGTTTTTTAGCTAAAGGAGCATTTCCTGGATCTAAAACAACATAACTAACAAAGTATAATACTTCTTCTAAATCTCTTGGACTCATATCTAGAACTAATCCCATCTTAGATGGAACCCCCTTAAAGAACCAAATATGAGAACAAGGACTAGCTAATTCAATGTGACCCATTCTTTCTCTTCGAACTTTACTTTTAGTTACTTCGACACCACAACGGTCACAAACAACATTTTTATAACGTAATCTCTTATATTTTCCACAAGAGCATTCATAATCTTTAGTTGGCCCGAAAATTTTCTCACAAAACAAGCCATCACGTTCAGGTTTTAAAGTACGATAATTGATAGTTTCTGGTTTTTTAACTTCACCATAAGACCAAGAACGAATATCCTCAGGAGATGCAAGTCCAACTTTAATTCCTTTAAAATTATTTACTTCGATCATAAAATCTCACCACCCATATTATCTTCTTCACTATCTATGTCAATGTCACCTGGAAATTCTAAATCATCTAAATCTTTTTCGTATTCACTATCTTCTTCCTCTTCTTCTACTACTTCTTCTTCGGTTGTAGATTCTTCTGGAATACTTTCTTCATTTAAATCATTATTTAAATCAATTTCATCAATTCTAATTAAATCTTCTTTATCTTCTTCTTTTTCAATATCTTTTAAGTCTAATACTTCATCATCATTATTAATAATTTGAACATTTAAACCTAAAGCTTGGAATTCTTTAATTAAAACTCTAAATGATTCTGGAACCCCAGCTTGATTAACGGTATTTCCTTTTACTAAAGCTTCATATACTTTAACACGACCAATTACATCATCAGATTTGATTGTTAAAATTTCTTGTAAGACATGAGCTGCACCATAAGCATATAATGCCCATACTTCCATTTCACCAAATCTTTGTCCACCCATTTGGGCTTTTCCACCTAGAGGTTGTTGGGTAACTAAACTATATGGACCAGTTGCTCTAGCATGTAGTTTATCATCAACCATATGATGTAATTTAATCATATACATGACACCAACATTAACTTTATGTTCAAATGGTTCACCAGTACGGCCATTAATAAGAGTTACTTTACCATCTTCTGGCATACCAGCTTCTGCCATTTCTTCATGAATATCTTCTAGGTTAGCTCCGTCAAATACTGGAGTTGCATAATGAACACCTAATTTTTTACCAGCCATTCCTAAATGAACTTCTAAGATTTGACCAATGTTCATACGTGATGGAACACCTAATGGATTTAACATGATATCTACTGGTGTACCATCTGGTAAATATGGCATATCTTCTTCTGGTAATACTAATGAGATAACACCTTTATTACCATGACGTCCACTCATTTTGTCACCAACTTGAATTTTACGTTTTTGAATAATGTATACCCTAACTAATTTAAATACTCCCGCAGGTAATTCATCAGAATTTTCTTTAGTATATACTTTAACATCATGAACTATACCAGCAGCACCATGCTCTACTTTTAAAGAGGTGTCTCTTACTTCCCTAGTCTTTTCACCAAAAATCGCATGTAATAATTTTTCTTCACTAGTAAGTTCTTGAACACCTTTAGGAGTTACTTTACCAACTAAAATATCTCCTTCTTTAACTTCGGTACCAATTCTTACAATACCATCAGCATCTAAGTTACGACGAGACTCTTCACTAACATTTGGAATATCTCTCGTAATTTCTTCAGGTCCTAGTTTAGTATCACGACATTCAATTTCATAAGTTTCAATGTGTAGTGATGTATAAACATCATCTTTAATTAATCTTTCATTTAAGATAACAGCATCTTCATAGTTAAAACCATTATAAGTCATGAAAGCAACAGTCATATTTTTACCTAAGGCAAGTTCACCTTGGTCAGTACTTGGACCATCGGCAATAACTTGACCAGCCTTAACTTTATCACCTTTTTTAACTAAAGGTACATGATTGATACAAGATGAGGCATTACTTCTTTCATAATTTGCTAAGTAATAGGTATCAAGTCCTTTAGCAGTTTTAACTCTAATAGTTTTAGCATCCGCATATTCAACAACACCGTCAGCTTTACAAACAATGGTACTTCCTGAATATTTAGCTGCTACACATTCAACACCAGTACCAACAATTGGAGCTTCCGTCTTTAATAATGGTACAGCTTGACGTTGCATGTTAGAGCCCATTAAAGTTCGGTTAGCATCGTCATAATTCAAAAATGGAATACAACTTGTTGTAATAGAGACAACTTGACTTGGTGATACGTCTACAAAATTAACTTTTTCACGTGGAACAAAAATATTATCACCATTAATACGAACAACTACACTATCATCAACAATTCGATTATTTTCATCTAAATTAACAGTTGCTTGAGAAATATAGTAATCAGCTTCTTCATCAGCAGTCATATAAACTACATCATCCATTTGAACAACACCATCAACAACTTTACGATAAGGTGTCATTATAAAACCATATTCATTTACTTTAGCATAACCAGCTAAAGAAGTAATTAAACCAATGTTTTGACCTTCTGGACTTTCTACTGGGCAAATACGACCATAGTGACTAGCATTAACATCACGAACATCCATTCCGGCACGATCTCTTGATAATCCACCAGGTCCTAAACTTGATAAACGACGTTTATCAGTTAACTCTGCAATTGGATTAATTTGATCCATGAATTTTGATAATTGACTTGAACCAAAGAATTCTTTTAAAACAGCTGTTACTGGACGAATATTAATTAATGATTTAGGAGTTATATCAGTCATTTCTTGAGTTGTCATACGTTCTCTGATAACTCTTTCCATTCTTGACATACCAACTTTAAATTGGTTTTGAATTAATTCCCCAACTTGTCTTACCCGACGATTTCCTAAATGATCAATTTCATCAGTATTACCAATACTATCTTGTAAATTCAAGTAATAACTAATTGCTGCATAAATATCAGGAATAGTTAATCTTTTTTCATCAACACTTTGATCTACACCAATAATCTTAATGGTTTTCTTAGGATCATTTTTATCAAATACTTTAATTTCTTGAACCATTTCATAAGAATCTAATTCTTGATTAACAATTGTCTTATGTAAGCCATAACCACTTTCTAAAACATCTTTTAAACCATCTAATATTTCTTTAGTAATAACCGTTCCTTTTTTAACTATTACTTCTTTATCTACTTTAATATCTTCAGCAATAGTACAACCCATTAAACGATTTTTAACATTTAATTTCTTATTAAATTTATAACGACCAACTTTAGCTAAATCATAACGGAAATGATCAAAGAAACGGGTTACGATATGGTTTTTAGCAGAATCTAATGTAGCAGGTTCTCCAGGACGTAACTTTTCATATATTTCAATTAAAGCTTCATCCGTATTTTTAGAACTATCTTTTTCAATAGTATTATCTAAATAAACATTTTCCCCAAAAACACTTTTAATATCTTCATCACTTGATAAACCTAAAGCTCTTAAAAAAGTTGTAACTGGAACTTTTCTTGTACGGTCAATACGAACATACATAACATCACGAGCATCAAGTTCAAATTCTAACCAAGTACCACGATTAGGTATCATTTCCCCAGTTATAATTGGTCTACCATTTTTATCTATTTCATGCTTAAAATAAACACTTGGACTACGAACCAATTGTGAAACAATTACTCTTTCTGCACCATTAATAATAAATGTTCCAGCATCAGTCATTAAAGGCATATCCCCTAAGAATATTTCTTGTTCTTTAACTTCACCAGTTTCATGAATAAATACTCTTGCTAAAACCTTTAAAGGTGCTGCATAAGTAACCATTCTTTCTTTTGCTTCTTTAATAGAATATCTAGGCGTATCAAAAGAATAATCACCAAAATCAATAGTGACATTACCAGTAAATGATTCTACTGGAAATAATTCTTCAAAAACTTCTTTAATACCAGTTTCTAAGAATTCTTGGTAACTTTTCTTTTGAATTTCTAATAAGTCAGATAACTCCATAGTATTCTTACTTTTAGAAAAACTTCTTCTTGTACGATAATCTCCACATTTTTTTAGTTTATAAGCCACAATTTCACCCCATCCATCTATTTTTTTGCTTAATAAAAAATTAAACATGTCGCCAATATGAAATTATAAAGGCATTGCAAGTATTTGTCAATCAATTTTTGCTTTAATTACATAAAAACCTTTAGATTTTTCAATTACTTCACACTTAAACTGTAAACTAAGGTCTTTCATCACACTTTTAGCACCTTGATCTTTTCTAATTACAAACCACAAACTACCATCAGGATTTAAATGTTCTTTAGCACCATTTAGAATTGCTAAAACAACATTTTTTCCAGCCCTGATTGGTGGATTAGTAACAATTAAATCAAATTTATCAGTAATATTTTCATAACAATTAGATAGTATAACTTTCCCATCAATTTTATTCTTTTTAAGATTTTTTTCACATAAATGTATAGCCCTTTCATTAACATCACACATTAAACAGGAACAAGATTTTATTTTGCTTAAAACAATTCCTATAAAACCATAACCACACCCAACATCAAGTAAACTTTTAAAAGACTCTTCACTTTTTAACAAGCAATCAACTAGCAATCTACTTCCATAATCAATATGATCTTTAGAAAAAACTCCTAAATCACTAAAAAAAGTGAAAACAATATTATTTTTTTTAAAATTAATCGTTCTCATTTCACTTCTTAAATCTTTATTATTAGTAAAATAATGTTCCAAATTATCACTCCTATAAAGTTTAATTTTCTAAAATAAAAGGATTATCAATAGTTCCATTACCACTTGTTATTTTAACAGTTGATTTTAAATATGTAACTGGTTTAACACCATATGGGAATCCTACGCTATTTGATACATGAATATTTCCTAATGAAGATAAGAAAAAACTAAGAGATGCATCATTTATATATTGAACAGGAGTTATAGTCCATAAATCTATATTTGGTTTTAACCAATTATTATTTTCGCAAATTCCATTATTATATATCTCCATACTGTTTAATAAACAGTTTGTTGCATTTTTTTCTCCAACAGCATAACCATAATCTGAAGGATACATTAACCCTATATATCCATCCCATGTTGCTTTTCTCGGAACTGTATCATTACAAAATTTTTCTCCAGTGCCTTCACAGTGTTCCTTGCCATTATGATTGCTTCTTTCTCCTTCATACATAAATTTGGTTGTTATTTTTGTATTATCATATAATTCTCCAGCTGTTGATGTATTCCACCTTACTTTTGCTATTTTACTCTTTGCATTGGTGCTAATTCCTGTACTGGTAAAATCACAATCTTCATATTCTTCATTGCCTTTAGAGTAACACATTCCACTTTCATTATTCCAATACAAACTTCTTCCAATCTCTGGTGTATCACTATACATTTCTGGTGGATTTAGTAGTTTCATTAAATCTGCTTGACTCCACTCATTTATTCCACTATTACTATTTATATCATTTGCACTACTATCCCAACTATATTCTCCTATGTCATCTGCTCTAATTATTTTTATTAAACTTTCTTGTTGTTCACCATTATCTAAATTTGTTATATTATTCATGACTCCTATGATTCGCCATAATATTGGATTCCCTTCACTATCTCTATCACCTATATCTATATAATTATTTGGATTAGACCCAATATATCTTAAATTGTTATCATCGGTTCCTAATTCTTCTCCTAAACTTTCTTTTCCATCATATGCTAAGTTTATTGTATCTAAATTTGCATTTTCTTTCATACAGGTTACTGCATCTTTTCCTTCTGCTCCACACTTTGCTACTGCACTTCCATATACTTCTCCTATATCATTACTTTCTGTTGCTGCATTTATTACATTGATACTTGCTTCAAATGTTTGTCCTTCTACTTCATTTCCAGCAATGTCATCTATCCATAAATATAAATTGTAGGTTACTTCTTCTCCATTATTTACTACTCCATCAACTTTTGTTCCTCCACTTAATACTCCTGTGTCTAATATATATGATGTCCCTAAATTCTCTACCATTAAATTTTCTAAATCAGTATTTATTCTACTTAATTTACTTCCAACATTTGGTTTTTCTTCACTACTTTTATATAAAGCATATTTTATTTTACTTGCATCTAAGGTATTTGTACTTAATGTATTTAATGTTAAGACATAATTATTATTAATAGTACAGGTATTTGTTATGGTAAATGTATAAGGATTTGTACTTAATCCTATACTATCATTTACTGGATACGTATTATCTAATTTTATACTTTCACTTTGCTCACTAAATCCTATACTAAAACATCCTACATCCATCTCATTTTCATTTGTTTGTTCTTCGGTTATTATCCACAAAGCATATGATTGGGTTATATATAAACATCCCACTAACATTAATCCAATTATTAATAATGATAATTTATATCTTACTTTCATTTTTACCAATCCCTATTCTAAGTTATTAAAAGTATACAATAGTTTTTATTGATTCGCAAGTTTGTAAAGCAAAAAATCTAACATTGACATTATTTTTTTACTTTAATTGATTTAAATAATTTATGCCATAATTTTTCTGAAGAATAATTTAAAATTCCTACTTTATAAATTCTTAAACCATATTTAAAAATCAAAAACATAAATATTCCAGATATAGCTGTAGCAATTCCTAGTTCTAATATAGATACTTGTCCTAAAATAAATAATGTTGGTGATATTAAAAACGATAGTATTGGTATAAAAGAAATAACTTTAATAAATAATGAGCCTTCAAAAGTTGTAGCCATCATAGCTAAATAATAACCCAAGACTAAAATAATCATTAAAGGCATTTGTAGTTGTTGAAAATCTTCAGTACTAGTTGTCATTGAGGCTAATACTCCCGAAATAATAGCATATGATATAAAAGAAAAGATAAATAAAATGATAATAATAGGTAATCCTTTTACTAATAAACTTGTTATTCCCAGTTCATTAATAACATTTATTATCTCGCCAAGTTCTCCACTACTAAGGCTTAAAGAAATACTTCCACCTATAATTACTCTTACTAACATAGCTAGTAAAGCATATAAAATAAATAAACAACCTTGAATAGTGACAAATAATGTTGACGCAATAATCTTAGCTAAAAAATGAACTTTGGGCGAAACATTTGAAATAATTATTTCCATACTTTTAGTAGCTTTTTCATCATTTACTTCAGCCCCAATCATTTGAACAAGTAAAGTAATTAATAAAAAGCATGGTAAAATGAAAATCATCATTACCCCAACCGAAATAAATTCTTTATTATCAGCATCTGTTTTTTCAGGATTTAAAGTTTTTATTTCAACATTTACAGGATTAGTTAAAGCCATAATTTCTTCTTCTGTTAAATTATTTTCTTCAATAACAATTTTAGTTTTTAAACTATTTAGTGAAGTATTAATCAGTTGTTTAGTAATTGTTCCCACTTCATCATAACTAATTATTTTACCACCTAAATAATTATTATTTTCTTTATCAATAACTAAAACAATTTTATCTAATTCATTTTCTAAAGTAGAAGTTTCTTCATCTTCATTTTTAAAAGATTTTTCTAATTTATAATCTTTCATATCTAAATTTAAAGCTGTATTGTTAAAAACACTAACAAATTCATCATAAACATTTAATTTATCAACAACATAAATAGTTGTTAAATTATTAAAATCACCACCAAAAAAAGTAATAATTTTATCAATATTAAAAATGCCAATTAATAATATTGCAATAATAATATTAGCAATTTTAAACCATTTAGTTCCTATTTTCTTCATTAAACTTTGTTTAATTAAAAATTTGAATTTATTCTTCATAATATGCACCTACTTTATTTAAAAATATTTCATTTAATGAAGGATCTTCAACCATAAATTTAATAATATTTTCTCCTTTTTTAACAACTTCAAAAACATCATTAATATATTTTTCATCTTCTATTTTAACAATTATTTCATTAGCATTATCTTCTACTTCTAAAACCCCTTTAACATTCTTTAATTTTTCTTCATCAACATCTCCAATAATATGAATATTTTTCTTACGATAATCTTTTTTAATTTGTTTAATACTTCCTTTTAAAACACTTTTACCTTTAACTAATACTACTAAATTATCACAAAACATTTCAACGTGTTCCATTCGATGTGATGAAAAAATAATAATCCGATTTCTTTCTTTAAATTCTTTCATAACTTTAACAAATTCTTCAACATTTATTGGATCTAAACCCGTAAATGGTTCATCTAATATTAAAAGTTTAGGATCATTTATGATGGCACTTATAAATTGAATTTTTTGTTGATTTCCTTTACTTAATTCTTTTATTTTACGATTTTTGTATTCACTAATGTGAAAACGATTTAAATAATAATCTAATTTTTCTAAGATATCTTTTTCTTTCATACCTTTTAAAGTTCCATACATTATTATTTGTTCTTTAACTGTTAATTTAGTTAGTAGGCTTCGCTCTTCAGTTAAAAAACCAATTTGATCAGTAAGGTCATAATTAATTGGTTTGTCATCTAAGGTTATTGTTCCTTTGGTTTGCTCAAGTAGGCCAATAATCATTCTAAAAGTTGTTGTTTTACCTGCACCATTAACTCCTAATAAACCAAATATTTCGCCTTCTTTAACGGTTAATGATAAATCATCAACTGCTAAATGATTACCATAATATTTTGTAACATTTTCTAATTTTAACATTGTTGCTCCTTTCTTTCTAATTCATTACTCTTTTAAACATTCTTTCTAAATCATAATTACTAAATTTAATAATTGTTGGTCTACCATGAGGACAATTATAAGGATTATCACAAGCACATAATTCTTTTAGTAATTCTTCCATTGCTTCTTTTGATATATGCATATTAGCTTTAATAGACATTTTACAGGCTAAAGTAATGGCAATACTTTCATTAAATTTAACCGGGTCAATACTTTTTAAACCACCCGTTATTAAATCAATTATTTTTCTAATACTTTCTTCTTCATAACCACTTCTAAGCCAAGTTGGATGTCCTTTAAATATTAAGGTGTTTAAACCAAATTCTTCAAAATCAAAACCAAGTTCTTTTAATTTAGCTTCTTCTTCTTTAACTTTCATCATTTCACTAGAAGATAATTCAATGGTAATCGGAATTAATAAACTAGTTGTATAAGTTTTTTTAGCTTTTAGGGCAGCCATATTGCGTTCATAATTTACTCTTTCTTGAGCAGCGTGTTGGTCAATTAAATAAACGCCCTCTTCATTTTCCGCAATGATATAGGTACCATGAGCAAGACCTACTGGATATAAAACTAATTCTTTCATTTCTTTATTTACGATTACAGCTTCTTCACTATCTTCTTTGAAATTTAATTCCGTTTGAACATTTACTGGTTCATCATTATAAGTAGCTGTTTGTTCTTTAATAATATTATTTACAATAGCTTTTTGTTCTATATTATCTTCCCGATCTTTTAAGGCATTTGGTATTAATAAACTTTTATATAAAGCATCTTTTAAAGTTTTAACAATTAAATTACTTAAAACATCTATTTTACCAATTTTAATATCTTGTTTAGTGGGATGAATATTTACATCAATTAAAGTTGGATCGGTATTAATTTTTAAAATAACAATTGGATATTTAATATCAGGTTTATAGGTATAATAAGCATCATTTATAGCTTTATTAATATCATAATTTTTAACTACCCGGTCATTAACAATTGTTATCATATGATTACGATTACTCTTTAATATTTCTGGTTTACAAATATAACCATATAAATCAAAATCATCATTGCTACTTTTTACTAGAATCATTTTAGAAGATACACTTAATCCATATATTTCATGAATTGTTTTAAGTAAATCATTTGACCCACTAGTTTTAACAACTAAATGTTTATCATTAGTTAAAGTAAAAGCAATATCGGGATTAGCAAGAGCTAATCTTTCAATAAAAGATACACAATTAGCTAATTCGGTTTGTTCACTTTTTAAGTATTTTAAACGAGCTGGCGTATTATAAAATAATTTAGTAACGGTAATGGATGTCCCTTTTCTTAAAGATGATGCTTTATCTTCTTTTAATTTACCACCTTCAATAATTATTTCTCTACCATCTTTTCCATCACTCGTTTTTAACACACATTTACTAACACTAGCAATTGAGGGAAGAGCTTCACCTCTAAAACCTAAAGTACTTATGAAAAACAAATCATCTTCTTTATATAATTTACTAGTCGCGTGTCTTTGAAAAGCTAGTAAGGCATCATCTTTACTCATGCCATCACCATCATCAATTACCGTAATTTCTTTCTTGCCACCTTCTAGCAAATTAACTACAATATTATGAGCATGAGCATCAATACTGTTTTCACATAATTCTTTAACAATTGAAGCACATTTTTCAACAACTTCGCCTGCGGCAATTTTATTAGCTAAAATTTCACTCATTACTTTAATTTTACTCATTTTTAAAACACCTTCCCCCAAAATGATGGTAAAACTTCTATTAAATTTTCATCTAAATGATAAACTGTTAAAGTACAAGCATTTTTTATATAACCAAATCCAAGACCTTTAATAAAAACATTAGAATAAGCTGGTACTTTAATAATTAATGGTTTTTCATCTAAATACAATTTATTATTATCATATATTTTACTAATCTTTAAATTTTTACTAAAAAAACAAGTTATACTACTATCAATATCAATTTTTATTCTAACAATATCTTCTATTAATAAACTAGCCTCTTTTTTAATTGGCATATTCTTAGGATGAATTTCTTCATTAATCATCATTTTTTTAAGATAATCATTAGATATTTCACAAAGATATGGAAAACCTACTGTATCATAAACTATCTTTTTAGTTTTTACTTTAATAAAGTCTAGAGTTGTATTAGGTAACATTGATGTTGTAAGAGGTTTTGCTAGCTCAAACAATTTATTTAATAAAGATGATTTACCAACATTAGTCATACCTAAAAAATAGATTGGTTCATTTATATCTTCAATTAAATTTTGTAGTTTAGTTATTCCGATATTTTTTTTCGTACTTACAAATAAAATATCTTCTTTTATTCGAAAATTATTTTGAAGCCAAATTTTAATTTTTTCATAAAGAATATTTTGAGGAATAATATCAGCTTTATTAATAATTAAAATTTTAGGCATTTTAATTTGATGATAATAATTAAAGGCTTCCCTATTTAAATTAACTAAGTCTAATAGAAAAAAACAAAACCCTTTTTTATTCTCTAATTTTTTTAAAATATCTTTAGGATTAACTTTTTGATAAGCATCTTTAAAATCATTATAATGAGTTAATTTGTAGCAACGCTTACAATATCCTTTATTTAATACTTCTAAAGGAATATATCCTAACTTTTTTTCATCAGTACTTTGGAGTTTTACCCCACAACCAAGGCAAGTCTTAATCATAATATTCTCCTTTTTTAAATAAGCCTTTCTTAGTTAATTTTTTAAAAATTTTTTTTTCAATTAAACGATTAATTTTGGTAAAAAACATTTCATGGTCATTAATTGGATTAACTAAAATACTTGTTAATTGTAATTTATTAGCCCCTAAAATATCAGTTAATAATTGATCACCAATACAAGCTACTTCAATATCTTTGACATGATATAAATCCATTACTTTTAAGTATTTCTTTTTACTAGGTTTAAAAGCATGATATGCACTATTAATGTTACATTTTTCTTTAAAAGGAGTCACTCTTTTTTTAGAAGCATTAGATACAATTGCTAAATAAAAACCCATTTCATCTAATTCGCCAAAAAAATCTAATAATTTTTGGTCAGGTATTTCTAATTCTTTAGGCGCGATGGTATTATCTAAATCAAAAATTAAACATTTAATACCAGCTTTTTTTAATTTTTGATAATTAATTGAATAAATACTTTTTTGATAAATATCAGGTCTAAATATATCCATAAGCTTATCCTTCCTCTAACTATAAATAATTATATAATTTTTTAAGCTATTTAGCAATTAATAAAATAGCTTATTAATCATAAAATTTGATGAAGGATGTGAATTATGTTTTTATTTGAATTAATAAAACAAATGCTATTTTTTACAGGAAGTTATTCTAATCAAGTTTTTCCTGAACCATTAAGTAGTGAAGAAGAACATGAATGTATTATTAAAATGCTCCATTCTGATGAAGAAGCTAGAAATAAATTAATAGAACATAATTTAAGATTAGTTGCGCATATTGTTAAAAAATTTGATGTTAAAGATAGTGAAACTGATGATTTAATTAGTATTGGAACGATTGGCTTAATAAAAGGGGTTGATTCTTATAATTTAGAAAAAAATATTAAATTAACTACTTATATTGCTAAATGTATTCAAAATGAAATTTTAATGTATTTTAGAAGTATTAAAGGTGAATCTTATAAAAATATTAGTTTAAATGAATCAATTTGTTATGATAAAGATGGTAATGAAATTAATTTAATTGATGTTGTTAAAGATAAAAGCGAAGATTTTGATACAGTTATTCATACAAAAGATAATATTATTTTATTAAATAGTTATTTAAAACTTTTAACACCTAGAGAAAAACAAATTATTATTAAAAGATATGGGCTTAATAATACTAAAGAACAAACTCAAAAAGAAATTGCTAAGGAAATGAATATTTCTAGAAGTTATGTATCAAGAATTGAAAAAAGAGCTTTAATGAAAATGCTAAAAGAATTTATCAAAAGTAAGAATACTATTTGATTAAATTATTGTATGCTGGTAATAAAACTTTGAGTCTGTAAATAAAATTGTGTAAATAAAAAATCTTTACAAATAACTACTAATATATTATTTATAATTCCTAATTTAACTTTTTGAGTTAAAAGACCCATTTTTTGATATATCATTGATCCTATATATTCTTCTACTGATGATTGATGATTTATTCTTGGATATTTTATAAACCAATTTTCATTATTAAAAATTATTGCCTTTTTTGAGCAATCATGACCACCATAAGCCATTTCTCTTTTAATATAATTATTTAAATTATAAATTTTTATCATTTTTACCAACACCTTATAAAAATTATATCAATAACTTATGTAATTGTAAATTCTTAAAACATTATCTTTTTATTATCATAGAATATATAAGAGGTGAAATGTTTATGGACAGTAATTA
>CANQIN010000006.1 GCA_947623995.1 uncultured Bacilli bacterium
TACTTTACAAAATTATAAATCATTCTTGACTTATAATAATTTATCTTTTAAAATTAGATTATAGAAATGAGGTTTTTAAATATGTCAAATTTATTAATAGGAGCTGTTAATTTTTGTGCTAATACTGCAAATATATGGCAAATTGTTGGATATGTATTATTAGTATTTAAAATTGTTATTCCAATTATTTTAATTGTATTTGGAATGTTGGATTTAGGAAAGGCTGTTGTCGGAAGCAAAGATGATGATATTAAAAAAGCTGTTAAACAACTTGCAATGCGTGCTGTTGCAGCTGTAGTTATATTCTTTATTCCAACATTAGTAAGTATGATTTTAGGTTTAGTATCTAATTTTCAAAATTCTGGAGCTAGAGAAGATTTTAATGTATGCCGTCGTTGTATAACTAATCCAAGTGATGATTGTCCTGAAGCACCTGATGCTTGGAATGGCGACTATTCTACTATAGATGAATAATGTAAACTAGAAAGTAATTAAACTTTCTTTTTTTATGACTTAATGTTAAAATAATTAAAAAGGTGAAGAAATGAAAAAGTTAAAATATTCGTTTTTTATTATATTATTAATTGCTTTTAGTTTTGTTAATATCAAATCTATTAACGCTTTAAGTAAAAAAGAAGCTGTTAATAAAGTTAATAATTATATAGTAGGGGCTATAAAGGATAATACATGGAAAGTTAGCAATTCAGAAACTGATAAAGATTTTTATGATATAGAAATCTTTATAGGTAATATTAATAACGATTCAAATTTAAAAGAAGCAATTAATGGTGTTGCATATCTATCACCAACAGACCATGAATCTTATAAATCAACTGTTTTATTGTTTGGATGTAAAAATGCTGATAAATGTGATGATGAACATAATTTTGAATATAATATTCATTTTAGATTAAAAAATGATGATAGTGGTAATATTTTTCTTTATACAGATTATTTTGTTACAAAAGATGAGTACAATGGGATGAAAAAAGCTAAAAAAGTATTGTATACTATAACTACTAATCGAAAAGGTTTGGAAGGAAATATAGTAAAAGAAGGTAGTTATTCGCAAAGCGTAAATATAAATGAAGATGAGATAGATAAAACTGAAGGTAGGAGTGGCAATCCTAAATTAATTAGTGAGAACGAAACTATTACTATTCCAGAAAAAGATGATAGTTTTTGGAATGATTCAGGATTAAATAAATGTTATTATATTAAATTTAATTTCAGCAAATTTAAATTTGCTAGATATATTATTGAAGATAAAAATGCTGCTGGAAGTAATATTTTTATAAATAGTACTGATTTAGCTAAAAATATTGTTGAAGATTGTAAAGATGGTGGGGTTTTTGGGATATCTAAAGATAATGTGTATGCTATTTGCAATTCTTTTGGTAAAACATATACTTTTAAGTACAAAGATAGTACCGAATTAAATACATGCACTGATAAGCAAAAAAAAGATGCAGAAAGCCAAAATGGAGAAGGTACAACTAAGTTGTTAACAAAGGAAGAACAAGAACAAATAATTAAGGATAATAAAGAAAAATATAAGGAAGATAATGGTAATTGGGACCCCAATAAATTATGTGATAATGGCAATTGCAATATAGATATAACTAAGTTTTGTAATGACCCTTATGTGGCACGTACTTTAAAATTTTTAGGATTATTATTAGCAATAGCAAAAGTTTTAGTTCCAGCTTTAATAATTGGTCTTGGCTTTGTTGATTTGGCTAAAATTGTGATATCTGGAAAAATGGATGAAGCTAAAAAACAAGGAATAAATATAATTAAAAGAGTAGTAATTGGAGTTGTAATTTTCCTTATTCCAACCATTTTAATAACAATATATAATGTAGCATATAGTATAGCTAATGATAGTGAAGAAACATTAAATGGAGAATTAAATGTTCCTACTAATTTTAAAAATTGTGTTGGATGTATATTAGATGCTAATAATAAAGAAGCTTGTGTTGTAAATTCAGATTAAGAAAGAAGTGAGTTTGATGAAAATTGATTCAGTTGAATTACAGAAAATTGCGGTTAGACAAAGCCAATATCCTGAGAATAATAAACCTGAATTTTTGTTAGTTGGAAGAAGTAATGTTGGTAAATCTAGTTTTATAAATGCTGTAATAGGCCGTAAAAATTATGCTAGGACATCAAGTAAACCTGGTAAAACCCAAACGTTAAATTTTTATTTAATTAATAATGAATTTTATTTAATAGATGTTCCAGGTTATGGATATGCTAATGTTTCAAAAGAAGTAAATAAGAAAATGGGATTGATGATTGAAGAATACATTAAAAGTAGAGGTAATTTAAGTCATGTATTTTTACTTATTGATTATCGTCATAAACCAACTGAAGATGATATCTTAATGTATAATTATTTACAATATTATAATTTAGATACAACGGTTATTGCTACTAAATATGATAAAGTAGGAGCCTCTTCTAGGATCAGTCAAGATAAGTTAATAAATGAAACATTAAAAATAGATGAATTTATTCATTTTTCATCTACTACTAAAAAAGGAAGAGAAGAAATATATAAAATTATTTTAAAAATTTTGGGAAAAAGTGACAAAGAAGAGTAAAATATAGAGATTTTTATTTTAGGGTATGGTATAATTTAGAAGAGTAGGAGCGTGATAAGGTGAAAAAAATACTGTTATTACTATTTTTATTTTTTTTAATTCCGACTGTTTATGCTTCTAGTTCTATTAAGTATTTACTTGAAAATAATCAAATTGAAATTATTAATTCAAATTCTAATGAAATAATAAAAATGGTAAAATCTAATAATAAAAAAAATACTAATAATGATTCTAATGATATCTCACCAACTGATTGGGGTAAAGTTGAAGATACAGATTTAGAAACCATTTGTAGTAAGCCAGAGCTTAGAAAACCATTAAAATTTATTGGCACGATAATATCAATTCTTAAAATTGCAATACCAATTTTAATTATAATATTTGGTATTATTGACTTATTTAAAGCAATTCCTAATTCTAAAGATGACCGAATAATGGTTGCAATTAAGTCTATTGGTGTGAGATTTATTGCTGGTGTATTTATTTTCTTTATTCCGGGAATTATCCAGTTAATACTTGACTGGGTAAATGAATGGAGTAATTATCAGAATACTTGGTGTTGTTGTACTCAATGTATTTTAGATTCTGGAAAGTGTGATGTCAATTCATGTAGTAGTGATTCATGTAAAATAGGAGGTATGAATTAATGAAAAAATATTTAGTATTATTAATAACTATAATATGTTTTGTAGGAATTAAAAATGTTTATGCAGAAAATGCAAATTATAATATGAGAGTAAATATTGCTAACATTAAAGGTGAATATATTAAATTAGATGATGAAAATGAAGAAGTAAAATCAGCAATTAGTAATAAAAATCCATGTGTTAAATTGAAATCACCATTAAAATTTATTGGTTATATTTTACTTATTGTTAAAATTGTTATTCCTTTATTATTAATTATTTTTGGTATTATTGATTTATTTAAAGCTGTTACGGGAGGCAAAGATGGAGAAGTAACTAAGTCTTTAAAAACTTTTGTATTTAGGCTTATTGCAGGAGTTGCTATCTTCTTTATTCCAACAATTATTAGCTTTGTCTTTACATTGGTTGATGGATTTGATGACGTTGAATCTGAATATGAGTTATGTCAAAAATGTATTTTGAATGTAAGCAGTTGTGATAAGTGAAAACATAATTGTTTTCATTTTTTTTTTATGTTATACTTGCTATGTTAAGGGTGTTAATTTATGAAGAAAAAACAGATTTTTATATTATTGATATTATTAATTATTTTTTATACTAATCCTGTTTTAGCAGATAATTATACTAAAAGTTACTGCACGGGATTAAAAAGTACTTTAAGAATTGTTGGAGAAATTATTAATGTTATTAGAATTGTTGTACCTTTAATAATTATTGGCTTGGCATTTGCTGATTTATTTAAAACAGTAACAGCTGGTAAAGATGATTATATTTTTAAATCAATAAAATCAATTGCAACTAGATTAATTTTAGGCGTATTGATTTTCTTTATTCCAGCTATTTTAGAGTTTGGATTTAGTTTGGTAGATGAATGGACTGATTATGAAACTAATTATCATGAATGTGTAACTTGTGTATTGAATGTTAAAGAATGCCGTTAGGAGTGTGGCAAAATTGCAAGGACCAATTTTTGTTAAATTTTTTAGATGGGTTATTTTTGTATTCATTATTGGATGCTTTTCTTTTTTTAGTTTAAAACTTGTTTTGGCAATTAATAATTCGACTGCAAAAGATAATGAAAAAAGAATTTTATTGGAAGCTGCTCATGGCTCTGGATATATGCCTAATGGTAATGATGAATGTAATCATGCCAGTAATACTATTGATGGAATAACATATTATGAAAATTTAGAATCTCGAATTATGATTAATAAAATAGCTGGATATTTAAAGACGGCAAATATTCCATATGAAATAAGTAATGAAATTGTTGGCGACGAATATTTTGCTAATAGTAGTTGGCAAAGAAATGATTGCAACCCAATAGGTGATAAATGTTGTGGTTTTAGACAAGGAACTATTGGTAATTACAGCCCTCTATTATATAGTCATATTGATTCCGTTGGTGCAGACAAATATTTGTTTGCTTTAGAACTTCATTTTAATGATTACCAAGAAAATAATATACCAAATGAAAGTGTTGTGTTGGTTAAAGATGTAAAAGAACCTTTTACTACTAATGGCAAAAAAATTACAGATGCAGTTGATAAAATAATAGGTACAAGTGGTTCAAAAGTTGCAAATGACTATCAATATTTAAATACAAATTTAGAAACATTTAATAATTTATATGTTAAAAGAAATATACCAGTGTATTATTTAGAAACTTTTTCTATGAATAATAATAAGCAATTAGAAAAATATCTTAGTAAAAAAGAAGAATTAGCTAAAGAAATAGCTCAAGCATTAATTGAGATATCTGGAAATGAAATAAATTTAGATGCCGAGGAAGATGAATTTACTGTTGGTAGAAAAAGTGATCCTTTTAAAAATTATTCCTTAATAGTTAATAATAATGATTTTAATTGTAAAGCTATACTAGTTGATATTAATACTGGTGAACTAAATAATTTAGGAAAATTATTGCAAGATATTTTTACAATAATTAAAATTATGGGACCTGTATTAGCTATTTGTCTTTCTATTATTGACTTTATTAAGGCATTATCTTCTAATGAACCTAGTAAAGAACAAAAAAATGCTTTAAAAAGAACAGTTATAAGATTAGTAATTGCAATTATTTTGCTGTTTTTGCCTTACTTACTAGATTTATTATTTCATTCATTTGGTTTATATGATATTAGCCGATGTGGGATAGAATAGAGGTTTAAAGTAATGAAAAAAATATTATATTTTATGGTTTTATTCTTATTATTTCCAATGATAACTTTTGCTTATAATCTTAATACTGAAGGTATGAATAAAGAAATTGCTAATTTAATAGAAGAATTAGAAATAGATTGGCCAAGTGGATTAGATGAAGGCAGATTAGAAATAATAAGACAAGCAGGATTAATGATTAATAAAGGAACTACTTATGGAGGTCATACTGGTATATGTTATACTAATAAACCACCAAGTTTAGATTGCTCAGCTTATGTTTCTTTAGTTTTTCATCGTGCTGGAGTAACAGAAGTTGGGTGTGATTGGACTACCGCTGGATTTACTGGTTCTAGTTCATTTGAAAATATTAATGAATCAGATTTAAGACCAGGTGATATTGGCTTAAATAATGATACTCAAGCAACGGGTAATGCTAATCATGTTGGAATATATGTTGGAAAAAGAAATGGAAATAATATTTGGTTTCATAGTTCTAATTATAATGGAGTATCAGGACCACAAGTAAGAGAAGGTAACAATAATTTTGCCGTTTTTAAAAGATATAATAAATGGAATGAAGTGCATGTTAGTAGCTCTAGTTCTAATTCTGGTATTGGTGGTGAATTAGGGGGCAGATTAGATGATCCATATGTCAATATGTCTTTAAATACTTCAAATGATTTTAATTGTGAAAATATATTTTATACAATGAATAGTGATGGTTCAAAAAGTGAAAAAACTTTAAAAGTAATATTAGATTGGTTATTTAATGCAATTACTTTTGTAGCACCTATTATTGCAATTATTTTAACAATTATTGATTATATAAAAATTATATCTAATAATAGTTCAGATGGATTAAAAAAAGCTAATATTAGAATGATAAAAAGAATGGCTATTGCTATTTTAATTGTATTTTTACCATTTTTATTAGAATTTTTATTTAATATTTTTGGACTTTATGATTTAAGTAATTGTGGTATTTCATAAATTATTGTATAATGTTGTGTGTAGAAGATTAATTTTAAATAGATTGGAGGTTTTAGCTTATGTTAATAATGTCTCTTGGTACTTGGTTAAATAATATGTTTCATAAAATATTATTATTAATTGATGGTTGTATTTATTGGGCTGTTTCACAAGTATATCAAATTTTTATTAAATTAGCTGATGCTAGAATCTTTCAAGATGCTTTTTTTAGTAATTTTGCTAAAAGAATATATGCTATTATTGGCGTCGTAATGTTATTTTATTTAGCATACGCTTTACTTAATTCTTTAGTAGACCCAGATAAAGCAACTTCTGGTGATAAAAGTTTAACTAAACTTGCTCAAAATATAGTTATTTCTTTAGTTTTATTAGGCTTCCTTCCTACTATTTTTGATTATGCTTATAAAGTACAAGGTGTTATTTTTAAAGAAAATGTGATTGGAACAATTATTTTTGGAACTGGTTCTACTAATTCAGATAATATTATTCAATATGGAAATTATATGGCATATACTGCATTAAATCCTTTTTTAAATCCGGCTAATTATAACGTTAGATTAGATGATAATTATAGTTGGTTTGATTTAAAATATGATTTAATAGAAAATGGTAATTTTACTAATTTACCAGTTTTATCAGATTGGGCTGTAGAAGACCAAAAAACAATTAGTGAGTCTTTAGTACCAAATGATGATGGTGAGCCTGAAGTTATTTCTGAAGGAGAAATGGTTCCTTTAAATTATAGACCTATTATTTCAACAGCTTGTGGAGTAGCATTGCTATATATTATATTTTCATTTTGTTTAGATTTAGGTATTAGGATTGTAAAATTTGCTTTTTGCCAGTTAATTGCCCCTATACCTGTTGTTTTAAGAATGCTTCCAGGAAAAAAAGGAACATTTGATAAATGGCTTAAATTAACTTTAACGGTTTATTTTGAAGTTTTTATTAGAGTAGGAATAATGTATTTAGTAATTTATTTTTTTAGTGAAATAGCTAATATGGATATGTTTAAATATGCAACTAGTGGAATTCAAGGTTTAATAGTATTGGCTATTATATTATTAGGTTTACTTGCTTTTGCCAAGCAAGCTCCTAAAATGCTAAGTGATATGTTAGGACTTGATTCAGGTAATATTAAACTTGGTATTAAAGATAAGTTAAAAGCTGGTGGCTTCTTTGCGGCTGGTGCTGCTATAGGAGGTGGAGCATTATCAATAGGTCGTAATTTGGTTGCAGGTGGGAAAAATTTTGTTAATCAATGGAGGACAAATAAAGAGCTGGCTGATAGGGAATTTGCTTATCATCGAGAAAATGCAAGATATGAAAATGACCATTGGAATAGAGCTGGCGAAGCTTTAGATAATGCAAGAGCAGTTGGAGCATATGGAAAACTGATTGGTCGAACTTTATTTAATGGGATAGGAGTTGGCTTATCTGCGGCAGGTGGTGGAATATCAGGATTAACTAGAGGTGGATATAAAGCAAAAGATGCTAAAAACTTGCATGATACTCGTAATGCTTCAATATCGGCAGCTGCTGAAGCAGAAGCAGCTAGAGCTGCAAGAGATGGTCGTGCTGATGCAGCTAGAGATGCTAATCCAGATATTGCAGGAATTCCAATTATTGGTGGAGCATTGGCTTCGGGAGCTCAAGCAGTTCAAAATGCTGCAATTTCGGCTAATAATTTAATTCAGGGCGAAGCAAGTTATACCTTAACTGAATCTGAAAAAGCTCGTAAAGAAGTATTAGAAAAATGGCAATCACTTGTTAAAAACTATGAAAATTTATGGAAGGGCGAAAAAGCTTATGTTGATGCTGAAGCAAATCAAAGAAATGCTCATGTAGAAGCTGCTGTTGCTCAAAATGAATTTAATAATTTTGCTGCTAGTGTGAATAATGATTATCGTAATGAATTTACAAGAATTATGAATAGTAATCCAAACAAGAAAGTTGAAGATGCAAGTAGAGAAGCGTATAATACTGTTAGACAAAACCTTAGTCAAGCTGAAAAAACTCAGTTATTAAATCAAAAAGACCAATTTGCAAAGTTATTTAAAGAAATGCAACAAGCTAATAAAGCTTCATCAAAAGCAGATAGTATTTTAAAAGCTACAGTTGATGAAATTAAGAGAACTAAAGATTCTGCATTAACTTCTAATATGGCTCAAATTGATAACTTCCGTAAAAATCATTCAATGTATGCTCAATATATTGGAAAAGAAGGGGATACTATTGATAAAAAACCAGTAACTAATGAATTAAATAGTTTAAGATTAAAAGAAGATACATTATTGCAAAGAAAACAAGATAATAAATAATAGAAATGGGGAATATAGATGAATAATAACTATTTGATACCAGCAAATACGAAAAAGTCAAAATTAATTTTAGGATTTTTTACTGGAATTGATTTAGCCATTTTTGGAAGTGGATGTGCTATAACTTTGATAATGTTAGTAATCTTTCAAGGAATGAATTTTACTACCGCCTTAATAGTTATTTTACCAGCTTTGATATCAGGTTTTTTAGTTATCCCTGTTCCGAATTATCATAATGTGTTACAATTAATAACGAATATTGTAACATTTATGATGGGAAGAAAAAGGTATTATTGGAAAGGTTGGTGTATGATACATGGCAAAGAAGAATAAAAATGATAAAGAATTATTAAGTAAGTGGAGTGAAGATTGGGTTCCAATTAAAAATATTTTGAATGGAATGATTGAACTTGAAAGTGGTGAATATGTTACTGGAATTAAAGTAGCACCTCGAAATATTTTTATTTTAGATGCAGGAACTAGAGATAATGCTATTTATCAATTACAAAATTTTTATAATACAATTAATTATGAATTTTGGTTAGTTGTTGCTGATCGTCCTGTTGATATTCAAGTTTACTTGTCACAATTACAAATTTTATATAATAATGCTACTAATGCTAATACAAGAAAATTAATAACTCAAGATATTAATAAAGCTAATATGTTTATGTCTGCTGAATATAATGTTGTTGATACTGAGTATTATATTTTATTTAAAGAAAAGAAAATGGATGTTATTCAAAAACGTTTACATCAAATGATTAGTAATTTAGCTAATTGTGGATTAAATAGTCAACAAACATCTAATAATGATTTAAGAGTTATTTTAGATAATTTCTTTAATGGAGGAGTAATGACCTCTTATAGTGGGATGGTGAGTCCAGAATGAACCTAAAAGCACAGATTGCTCCAAAGGGAGTAGAATTTAAACCAACTGAATTTATGATGAGTGGGAAGTATTGTACCATTTTAACTGTCGTAAGTTTTCCAAAATTTATTTCTCAAGGCTATTTAGCTAATTTAACTAATCTATCTGGTATTAAAATTGTTGCTAAACATATACCTATTGAGTTATCAACATTGCAAAGAATGATTAATAAAGAAATTGCCGATTTAAAAAGCCGTTATCAAACGGAAAGAGACCGTACCATTCAAGAGCGAATTAGACAAGATTATGAATCATTAGAACAATTTATTTCGATGTTAGTGGCTACGCAAGCAAGAATTTTTGACTTTCAATTACATATCTTTATTTCAGCAGATACCAAAGATGAATTAAATAGTAAAAAAATGCAAGTTAGAAATTATTTAGATGCTTTAGGTATGCGAGGAATTTCTTTAATGTTTGAGCAAGAAAAAGTCATTAAATCAATGTTACCAATTTTCCCCAAACAAGATATTGAAGAACGAGTAGGAGCGCCTATTCCATCTGTTACCATCGCGGCTATGTATCCATTTATTTTTGATAGTATTAAAGACCCAGGAAATAGTACTTTATTTGGTGTTGATTTTTCAGGAGGAGTTGTCTTATTTAACCAATTCTTATATCAGATTAAAAAAGAGCATAACCGTAATAATGCCAATATGATTATTTTAGGTACTACTGGTTCAGGTAAATCAACCGCAGCTAAATTATTACTTAGAAGTCACATTAGAAATGAATATAAAATTGTCTGTGTTGACCCTGAAGGAGAATTAAAAGATATGGCTACTAATATGGGTGGAGACTTCTTAGACCTTGGTAAAGGTGGCGATTTTGGAATGGTAAATCCATTAGAAATCGTTATTGATGCTGATGAAGAAGAAATAAATCAAGGCTTAGGTTATACCGTTTTAACTAGAACTTTACAACAATTAAAAGCTTTTATGAAATATTATTCACCTGATATTGAAGAAGATGTCCTAACCATGTTTACGGAAGTAGTAACTGATACTTATAAACGTTATAAGATTGATTATGATACAGACTATACTAAATTTACTAGTGCTGATTATCCAACATTTGACGATGTCTATGCTACGATAAAAGGAAGACTTTTATCAATGACTGAGCGTACTCATGAACGAGATGTAATGGAAAGACTTGAACTTAAAGTTAGACCATTAGTTAAAGAATTACGTTATTATTTTACAGGACATACAACTCTAGATATTAATAGTGATTTTATTGTATTTAATATAAAAGAATTAATGAATGCAGATGAAAATGTAAGAAATGCTTTGTTCTTTAATGTTTTAAAATATGCATGGGGTCTATGTTTAGATCCAAGTGTTAATACAGTTATGTATGTTGATGAAGCCCATGTTCTTTTATCAACTAAAAATGAATTAGGTGCTGAGTTCTTAGCTCAAATTCAAAGACGAAGTCGTAAGTATAATACGGGAACAATTATAGTTACTCAGCAACCTACTGACTTTGCCGCTCCAAGTGTAATTACTCATGGTAAAGCTATTTTTGATAATGCCGCATACTATCTAGTAATGGGCTTAAGAAAACAAGCTATTGATGATTTATCAAAATTAATTGACTTAAATGAAAGTGAAAAAGAAAGTATTAAATACTATAATCAAGGAGAAGCCTTATTTGTCTGTGGAAATAGAAGAATGAGAATTAATGTTATTGTAACTCAAGATGAATTAGATTCCTTTGGTTCTGGTGGTGGATTATAGTTTGACATCAATTGCTTTTTTCGTTAAAATACGTTTAAAGTTAAAGAAAAAAAGGTGGTATACGCCTTTTTTATTATAAGGAGGATTAAGTTATGAATGAAAAATTAGTAGAAAGATTATTGCCAGGCTTAACACATGACATAGATTATTATGAAAATATGTATCCTAAAAGAGATTTACCAGATAATGCTATTGTAACAAGATTTGCTCCAAGTCCAACCGGTTTTGTTCACTTAGGCAATTTATTTATGCTTTCTATAGCAAGAAAAATGGCTAGACAAACTAATGGAATTTTTTATATGCGTATCGAAGATACTGATCAAGAAAGATTAGTAGAAAATGGCATTAGTAAAATTATTGAAGCTGTAAGAGAATTTGGTTTTAATTTTGATGAAGGTCCAATAAACGAAGAGGAAGAAGTTGGAAGTTATGGACCATATATTCAAAGTAAGAGAAAAGAAATATATCAAACTTATGCTAAAGAACTATTACTTAAAGGTCTTGCTTATCCAGATTTTACAACTAAAGAAGAGTTAGATATGATCAGAAGTGAACAAGAAAAAAGTAAAAGAAGAATTGGCTATTATGGTAAATGGGCGAGAAGTAGATTTTTGTCTGAAGAAGAAATTATTAAAAAATTAGATGAAGGAAAACCTTATATTATTCGATTAAGAAATAATGGTGATTTTAATAATAAAATTGTTGTAATGGATGCAATTAGAGGAAAATTAGAATTACCAGAAGATGATATTGACCAAGTTCTAATTAAAAATGATGGTCTTCCAACCTATCATTTTGCCCATGTAATAGATGACCATTTAATGCATACAACTCATGTTATAAGAGATGATAGTTGGTTAAGTAGTCTTCCTATTCATGTTAATTTATTTAAAATATTAGGATTTGAATTGCCAATCTATGCTCATTTTTCACCATTAAATAAAAAAGATGGTGAGACAATTAGAAAATTATCTAAAAGAAAAGACCCTGAACTTGCAGTAAGTTATTATCATGAAATGGGTATTCCCAGTGAAGCTTTAATGCTTTATTTGGCAACTGTTACTAATTCTAATTTTGAAGAATGGTATTTAGCTCATGAAAATGAAGATATTGATAACTTTACAATGAGTTTTAATAAAGTAGGAATATCTGGGACAATTTTTGATATGGAAAAATTATTAAGTATTTCGAAAAATATTTTAAGTAAAATTACGGCTTTACAAATGTATGATAAAACATTAGAATGGGCTAGAAAATATGATGAAGAGTTTGCTTGCATTTTAGAAAAAAATCAAGATTTAGCAGTTAAAACTTTTAATATTGAAAGAAATTCCGTTAAGCCTCGTAAAGATTTTGCCATGTTTAGTGAAGTAAAACAAGGAATTTATTATATGTTTGAAGAATTATTTAAAAATGAAAACTATGAATGGCAAAAAATAAATGATATAAATGAAATTAAGAATATTTTAGATGTCTATTTAAATAAATATTATGATCCAAATGATAATGAAGAAGAATGGTTTAATAAAATGAAAGAAATGTGTGATGAATTAGGATATGCTAGCAATATGAAAGAATATAAACAAAATCCTGAAAAGTTTAAAGGTAATGTTGCCGATGTTTCAACAGTAATAAGAGTTGCCCTAACAACTAAATCTAGAACTCCTAATTTATATAATATTATGCAAATTCTAGGATTAGAAACGATTAAAAAACGTTTTGAATTAGTAGATGAATAAAGAATTAATTTCTAAAAAACTAGAAGAATTAAATAAATCTTCTTTTAGGGCTAGTTTTCATTTAAAAGAAAAAGATAAAGTTTATTTAAAAGAAAAAGGTTTTAAAGAAATTGAAAACCATGCTAGAAATTTTATAGCTAATCGTTTAGCGCCTCAAAATCCTTTAAATGATGGTAGTCAAACACCAATGAGAGGACATCCAGTTTTTATTGCTCAGCATGCTACTGCGACATGTTGTAGAAGTTGTTTATATAAGTGGCATCATATTTCTAAAAATAAAGAATTAACTAAAAATGAACAAAATTATATTGTTAGTATAATTATGGCTTGGTTAGTAAAAAAAATGACAAGAAATTGACGTTTTTTTACAAATATTCCATAACAATTTTGCAAAACTTTACATTCCTATGATTATTTGTTATAATATTTTTGCGAAAGGGATGTTTTTATATGAATGAAGAAAGAGAATTTGAAATTGAAAAAATTGAAAATACAAATGATAAAGAGGCACTAATAGCTATGGCTGTAATTGCAGGGGTATCAGCTCTTGGAATAGCTTTACCTATTTTAAATGCCACTAATCCTGATATGCAATTAATAGAGAGTTTAAAACAACTTGATATATTTGGAAATAAAACAGGATTTGAATGGGTTATAAATGGAATAGGGGCAATTTCAGCAACCAACTTTGTTATCGCAGCTAGAGCAGTTTTAAAAGAATTACTTAAAAAAGTTAAAATTATTAAAGATGAAAAGTTACTATGCTTTGATGAAATGGGGATGGAAAGATGAATATAAATGTTAAAGATCTTCTAACTCTTAATGATAATAATAAATATGTAGTAGTTAGCAAAATTGAAATATCCGATAAAATTTATTTCTACCTAGTTGATATTAATAATTATGAAAATGTTTTAATTTGTTATTTAGAAAATAATAAATTAAAAGAAGTAACAGATGAAGAATTAGTAAAACAACTTATTAAAGTTTTTTCTGCTGAATTAAAAGATGATATTAAAAATATTATAGATTCTATAAATAATTAAAAAGAATTTATGGAAGTTTAGATAAAATTAAATCCATAAATTCTTTTTTAGTTTACTTACAATATTTTTAATATAATTTTTGCTTAAAGAGTTAAGCATTTAAACTTCAATATTGACAATGCCAAATAATTTATGGATAATTAAAAAATAAAAAAGTGAGATAAAGATGAAAGTAAAAATTATATTTAAAAAAATAATAATTATAAGTTTAGTCATTATTTTATGCCTATTAACAATAATTTATAAAAACAATAATTCATATAATAATAATGTTTACTTTGCCTTTTATAAAGAAAATGAAAAATTAGAAAGTATGCCAGAAAAAGATAATTTAGAGGATTTAGTGTTTAGTTATGGAAATTGCAATAATGGAGCGAGTATTGAATGGGATGATGAAGCATGGGCGCCTTTAGTAAAAAATTTAATCAAAAGTAAAACTAAATGTAATATTCACTTTAGAAAATCTTCTGGAATTGAATATATTAAAAATTTAGCTAAAACTTCATCTTCATTAACATGGGATGGTAAAAAGACTGTAGGTATTTATGGGACAAATGATAATAATTTAAGATACATTGGGTCTAATCCAAATAATTATGTATTATTTAATAATGAACTTTGGCGAATAATAGGAGTAATGAAGGTAAAAACAGATAATAATAATGTTGAAGAAAGAATAAAATTAATAAGGAAAGATGGTACAAGCGGTCAAAAAGATTTTGGACAATATAGTTGGGATAGTAAATCAAGTGGAAGTGGAAGTTCTGATAATGATTTGGGAAGTAATGATTGGACTGATAGTCAATTAAAAGATATGTTAAATGGGATCTATTTAAATAGTGAAATTGGCGATTGTTATAAATCTAATCCAACTACTGTAAGTACTAAAACAAATTGCGATTTTACTGGTAATGGTTTAGAACCTAAAGGGTTAAATAAAGAATCTCAAGATATGATTGACTCTGATATAAAATGGAATCTAGGAGGTTGTGATAATACTAAAATAACTGTAAATGAAATGTATGAAAATGAAAGAAGTAATAATGTTAATAGCAATAGACCAACAGAATGGTCGAAAGCAAATGATCAAAAATATCATAATGGTGTTGGATTAATGTATTATAGCGATTATAGATATGCAACTGATGGAGGAACCATAGGAAGAGAAAAATGTTTAAGCCTGTTACTGGATATTAGTGAAGAAAGTTGGTACATTTCTAAGTATAGAATCGAATGTGAAGGAAATGATTGGTTAAAGCCTAATAGATATGAATGGACTTTATCACATAATTTAACATACTCTTATCGAGCTATTTACATTTCTAATACTGATATAGGGTATAATCTTTGGGTTAGTTATACATTAGGTGTACAACCAACAATTTATCTGAAATCGTCTATTAAAATTCTTTCCAATCCAAATCCAGAGTTAGAATATGGTACCATAGATAATCCTTTTCAATTAGGATATGTTTAGTATAGTTTAAGTATAATTAAAAAGAATTTACGGAAGTTTAGATAAAACTAAATCCATAAATTCTTTTTTTATTGCTTCTAATTTTTCATTAGTTTTGGCTTCAAATCTTACGGTAATATTTGGACCAGTATTACTAACCCTAATTAAACCCCAACCATTATTAGCATTAAATCTAATACCATCAATATCAGTATATTCTAAATTTTTAGCAATTATTTCTTGTTTAACCATGTCTACAACCTTAAATTTTTCATCATTACTACAAGGTATTTTTATTTCTGGGGTTGAGTAATATTTAGGAATGTCAGCTAATATTTCTGATAAAGTTTGATTAGTTTTAGATAATATTTCTAAAATTCTTAAACCATCATAAATTGCACTACAAATTTCAGGACCTCGATCATTAAAGAAAATATGACCAGATAATTCGCCACCTAATAAAATATTATTTTCTTTAGTAGCGCTTTGTGTAAAACTAGTTCCAGTTCGATTCATATAAATCTTACCACCTAATTTTTCTACTTCATCAATTAAAGATTTTGAACATTTTACATCACATAAAATAGTTTTATTTTTAAAATCATTTATTAAAGCTTTAACGGCTACGATCATAATTTTATCAGCCATAATAAAGTTTCCTAATTCATCAATCATCCCAAGACGGTCACCATCACCATCATAAGCAATTCCACAATCAGCATGAACTTCTAAAACTTTTTTCTTTAACATTTCCATATTTTCTTCAACAGCAGGATCGGGATGATGATTGGGAAAAGTTCCATCATTTTCATCACAAATATAAGTTACATCAAGATTAGGAAATAATTTCATGGCATCTTTAACAATCGTAGTTGTAACACCGTTACCAGGATCGATAACTACTTTTAATTTTTTATCATTCATTAAAACATTTTCATTTAAATATTTTAAATATTCATCTTTTATATCTCTTTCTTCATAAAGACCATGACCTTTTAAGAATTTTCCTTTATAAGTATAGTCTTTAAAATCAGTAATCATCTTGCCTCGAGCATTAGATAAAGGATCAAAAGAGAATTTAAAACCATTATCATTTTTAGGATTATGACTTGCTGTAACCATTATGCCATAAGTATTTTCTATATGTCTGGTTAAATAATGCATTGGAGTAGTTATCATTCCATAATTAATAACATTAATTCCTGAATCCAATAAACCTTTTATTAAAGATTTAGTTAAGCTTGGACTAGATAAGCGATTGTCATAACCAACAACACACTTTTTCTTATCACAAAATTCTTGAAGGTAAGAACCATAACTTAAACCAATAGTATATGCTCCCTCTTCATTTATTTCACTTGGATAAATTCCTCTAATATCATAAGCTTTAAAAATACTATCTTTCATTATTAACCCCTTTTCTATTTATAAATATATGATAACATAAAGTAAAGTAAATATAAATTTTAAAAACTTAGATTGACACTTTTTTAAAAAACAGGTATGATTAAAATAGAAGAGGATAAGTGAAAAATATGGATGAAAAAGATTTAGAAATTAAACAAAAGATAGAAGATCGTAAATTAAAAAATGCGATTGTAAAATCAATTAGAAAAAGTCAAATAGAAGGATTTATGATTAAGTCTGCTATTGCAGCTATAACAGCAATGTATGCAGCTAATGCTTATGCAATGACTGCTAATTTAGGAGAACAACATGATCGTAAAAAAGCCATGAAAAGTGTTATTGAACAAGATTGGACAACTTTAACTGATAAGAATAATCGTTATGAAGGATTATTAGATGAACAAGGTTATCCTAGAGGTTGGGGATATAATCATCAAAATATTGCTTCCAAAATTAATGAATACTATGCTTTAAGTAAAGATTTAGGTGATATTCATTTAGCTGATATTGCTGATTTAATTGAATATGATGAAAATAATCAAAATATTGATAAAGTATTTAATTGGATAGATGATAATTATGTTGGTGAAGCTAAAAATTTTATAGAATACTATCAAAGTTTAGGCTTTCAAAGTGAAGAAGAATATTATCAAGCAATGATTGATTTAAATTATGAAAAAACATTAGAAGAACAAGAAGGGGTTGGAGGTCCAAAATTATGAATGATGAAATAACAGTTATGACAATCGATGATAAAGATTATGTTGTATTAGAAAAAATATTAAAAGATGTTCATGAATATTTAATTTTATTTGAAGAAGAAAATCCTAAAAATATTTTATTAGTAGAATATTATAAAAATGCTAGTCAAATAGAAGAAATAGAAAATAAAGATTTAAAAATTATGATATTAGAAGAATTTTTCAAAAGACATCCTGATTTAAAACAAGGTATTTAGAAAGATGGTATTTATGGAAGATAAAAAAGAAAATAAAACTTTTATAATGGTATTAATAGGAATAATAGGAGCTTGTTTAATTACAATTGGACTAACTTATGCCTATTGGATACTAACAAGAGAGCAAACAGGCGAGAATGTTGTTAATACAGCTTGTTTAAATATTAATTTTAACGGTGAAAATGATATAACACTTGATAAAGCTTATCCAATGAATAATGAACAACTAGAAAAATTTTTAAGTACAGCAACACCATATCATTTTACCATAGAAAATACTTGTGATGATCTAGCAAACGCCACAATTAATTTAGAAAGCTTAAATGCAGGAGCAGAAAAACAATTAGAAGATGAATATATAAATGCAATTCTTTATGAGACAGATTATCATACTAATTTAAATAGTATCAAGAAATTAAGTGCAAGTATGTATAATGATGAAAATAAAGTAATATCAAATTCATTACATGCATATCAGTTATACAATTTTGTTTTACAAAAAGGAGAAACAAAAAGTTTTAATTTATTACTATATATGGATCCAGATACACCAATGGTAAGTGCCAATATGAATGCTAGTTGGAAAGGTAAAATAACTCTAAGTGCTAACTATAAAGAAGAGCCAACTGCTAATTTGAATGGATTAAAAATACCAGTAGTAGAAACTGGCGATGGCTTATATGCTGTAAGTCATGATGTAAGCGAAATAAGTACCGATTGGAATAAAACTGAATACAGGTATGCTGGAACTAATCCAAATAATTATGTATCATTTAATAATGAAATTTGGCGAGTAATTGGTTTAGTAAATGTTCAAACAGATAGTGGTATATTGCAAAGAATAAAAATAGTAAGAACAGATGAGGTAAAAGATCAAAAAAACTTTGGTAACTATGCATGGGATAAAGCATCATCACCAAATAATAATTGGACATCATCAGGTTTAAAAAATATGTTAAACGGTATTTATTATTCAAGCGATATTGGAGAATGTTTTACAGGAAATAACAGTAGTATGACAAATTCTTCGACATGTGACTTTAGCACAGGAACAAATTTGCCAAAAGGCTTAGATGAAACTGCCAAGAAATTAATAGATAATGAATTAGTTTGAAAAATAGGATGTTGGAATACTGCTAATATAAATGTAAATCAATTTTATGAAAAGGAGCGTGGAACAACAATATGTAATAATAATCCTGTTGAATGGAACAGTACAACTGATACAGAAAATAAATATAATGGAATAGGGTTAATTTATCCAAGTGACTATGCATATAGTATAGGTGGAAACATAAGAAACAGTTGTTTAGAAAGCAATTTAAATAATTATGATAGTGAAAAATGTAAAGATGGAACGTGGTTAAAACCAAATAATCAATATTTTTGGACTATAATGCCTTCTTCAGCTAATGATTTTTCAGCGTCTCTTATTAATTCTAGCGGAAATATTGGAGTAGATTACTATACTGCTTCTTCTGGTGAAATTTGGCCAACCTTATATCTAAAATCTTCTGTTAAAATAACACCTAATCAAAATCCAGAACAAGAATATGGAACTGTAGATAATCCATTTCAATTATCAATATCTGAGTAATAAAACCTAATTTTAGGTTTTTTTCTTTTGGTTGTTTGACTATTTTAATTTATTAGCATATAATGTAAGAGTTCATGAAAGGATTGATTTTATTGAAGAGTATTTTTAAGATATTAAAAAAGTTTACAATACCAATAATTATAACAATCTGTTTATTAGTTTTACAGGCAGAGTTTGATTTAAGTTTGCCTGATTATACAGCAAATATTATAAATATTGGTATTCAAGAAAAAGGTATAGAATATGCTTATCCAAATGTTGTTAGAAAAAGTATTTTAGATAAAGTATTAGAAATATCTGATGATAAAGAATTTATTAGGGAACAGTATAATTTAGATAATGATAAATATTATGTTAAAGATTTAAAAAAAGAAGATAAAGAATTATTAGAAGATAAAATAATTAAAGATTTTATGTTTATTATGATGATTGATTCTAATAATGAACAGATAAGAAATTCTTTAAATATTAATACTGATTTAAATACTTTTTATAGTATGTTACCTGTTGAACAAAAAATTGCAATGAAAAATAATATGTTAGAAAATGTTAGTAATCTAGATGATACAATGATTAAACAAATGGCTATTGAATCAGTAAAACAAGAATATCAAAATAATGGTTTTGATCTTGATAAATTACAAATAGATTATATTATTTCTAATGGGCTTAAGATGATTTGTTTAGCATTATTATTAATGGTATGTGCAATATCAGTAGGCTTTTTAGCTAGTAGAATTGCTACTAAATTTAGTTATTTATTAAGAGAAAAAGTTGTTAGTAAAATTATGAGTTTTTCATCTAAAGAATTTAATTTATTTTCTCTTGCAAGTTTAATTACTCGTTCTACTAATGATGTTCAACAAATTCAAATGATTATCTTTATGTTTTTAAGAATTATAGTATTCGCACCTATTATGGGTTTTGGAGCTTTATTTAAAGTTTTAGGTAATCAAATGAATTGGGTGTTAGCTTTAGCGGTAGGTTTAATTTTATTAATTGTTTTATTCTTATTTATATTTGCAATGCCTAAATTTAAATTAATTCAAAAATTAGTTGATAAGTTAAATTTAGTTACAAGAGAAAGATTAACAGGTATTCCTGTAATAAGAGCTTTTGGAACTGTTAAAGTTGAAGAAAAAAGATTTGCAGATGTTAATAATGATTTAGCTAAAACCATTCAATTTTGTGATCGAGTAATGGGGATTATGATGCCTACTATGATGTTTATTATGAATGGCGTATCAATTTTAATTATTTGGGTTGGAGCATCGCAAATAGATGCTGGTACAGTTCAAATTGGAACTCTTATGGCTTTTATTACTTATTCAATTCAAGTTATAATGTCATTCTTAATGATTAGTATGGTATCAATTATGTTACCAAGATCATTAATTAGTTTTAAAAGAGTAGCTGAAGTTTTAAATAAAGAAAGTTCAATTTTAGAAAATGAAAATCCTGAAGAATTTAAAAATAATGAGGGAACAGTCGAATTTAAAAATGTTAGTTTTTCATATCCTGATGCAGATGGAGAAGTATTAAGTGATATTTCCTTTAAAGCTAAAAAAGGAACTACTACGGCTATTATTGGGTCAACTGGTTCTGGAAAAAGTACGTTAATTAATTTAATTCCAAGATTTTTTGATGTAACTAAAGGAAGTATTTTAGTTGATGGTACAGATATTAAAAATGTGGATATTCATGCCTTAAGAGATCGAATAGGTTATGTTCCTCAAAAAGGTAATTTGTTTTTTGGGACAATTAAGAGTAATGTTTTATTTGGTCAAGATGAAAACAATGAAAAAGTTTTAAAAGAAGCTTGTGAAGTCGCACAGGCAAGTGATTTTATAAGCAAACTGCCAAATGAATATAATTATGCAGTTAGTCAAGGTGGCACTAATGTAAGTGGTGGTCAAAGACAAAGACTATCGATTGCAAGAGCCATAGCTAAAAAACCGGAAATATATATTTTTGATGATTCTTTTTCAGCCTTAGATTTTAAAACTGATGCTAATTTAAGAAAGGCTTTAAGAGAATATACTAATGATGCTACAATATTAATTGTTGCTCAAAGAATAAGTACGGTTTTAAATGCTGATCAAATTGTGGTTTTAGATAGCGGTAAAGTAGTTGGTATTGGTACACATGAAGAATTATTTAAAAATTGTGATGTATATAAAGAAATTGCTTTATCACAATTAAAGGAGAGTGAGTTAAATGCATAGAGGACCTAGTACTGAAAAAGCTGAAGACTTTAAAGGGACTTTAAAAAAATTAATTCGCTATATCTCTAAATATAAAGTATCATTAATTATTGTTTTTGTTGTGGCCATATTGAGTACCATTTTTTCCATAGTGGGACCTAAAATACTTGGAAATGCCACCCAAGAATTATATGTTGGTGTTGTAAATAAAATAAATGGAACAGGTTCAATTAATTTTGGAGCCATTGGTAATATTTTGTTATTTTTATTAGCTTTATATGTTTTATCAGCCATATTCTCTTATATTGAAAGTTGGATTATGGCAGGTATTAGTAAAAAGGTAACTTTTGGTCTTAGAAAACAAATGAGTGAAAAAATTAAAAAATTACCAATGAATTATTTTGATAAAAATACCACTGGAGAATCATTATCATTATTTTCAAATGATGTTGATATCTTAGGAATGAGTTTAAATCAAAGTGCGGTTACTCTTGTAACAAGCATTGTAACGGTTATTGGTATTTTTGCTATAATGTGTTCAATAAATATTACATTAGCAATTTTAACAGCTTTAGTTTTGCCAATTGCAAGTATTATTGTTAGTATAATTGTTTCTAAAAGTCAAAAACATTTTGCTAATCAACAAAAGTATTTAGGGCATGTTGATGGTGAGATTGAAGAAATGCTTGGCGGACACATGGTTGTTAAAGCTTTTAATGCAGAAGACGAGATGTTGGCAAAATTTGATGAAGATAATAAAATGCTTTATGAATCAGCTTGGAAGAGTCAATTTTTATCAGGATTAATGCATCCAATTATGAATTTTATTGGTAATATCAATTATGTTATTATCTCAATTTTTGGAGCTTATTTTGTTATTCAAGGTAAAATTACAGTTGGTAATATTCAATCTTTTATTCAATATTCTAAAAATTTTACTCAACCAATTGCCCAATTAGCAAATGTAATGAATCAATTACAACAAATGGTGGCAGCAGCAGAACGAATTTTTAAATTTTTAGATGAAGAAGAAGAAATTGAAGGTGAAAGAAAACCAGTAGTAGAAGAAAAAATTAAAGGAAATATTACTTTTTCACATGTTAATTTTGGTTATCAAAAAGATAAAACTATTATTCATGATTTTAATGCCAAGGTTAAAGCTGGACAAAAAATTGCTATTGTTGGACCAACGGGCGCTGGAAAAACAACAATTGTTAAATTACTAATGCGTTTTTATCCTTTAAATAGTGGAACAATATATTTAGATGGTGAAGATATTTCTAAATTAAATAAAGACGAATATCGTAAATTATTTGGGATGGTTTTACAAGATACTTGGTTATTTAGTGGAACAATTATGGAAAATTTACGTTATGGCAAAATAACAGCTAGTGATGAAGAAGTAATTGAAGCTGCTAAAAAAGCTAGAATTCATCATTTTATTACAACTTTAAGTGATGGTTATAATATGGAACTTAATGAAGAAACAAGTAATATAAGTGGTGGTCAAAAACAATTACTTACTATTGCTAGAGCAATACTAGCTGACCCAAAAATATTAATCTTAGATGAAGCGACAAGTAATGTTGATACTAGAACCGAAGGCTTAATTCAAAAAGCAATGGATGAATTAATGAGAGGAAGAACATCATTCATCATTGCCCACCGTTTATCTACAATCATTAATGCTGATTTAATTTTAGTTATGAATGAAGGGGATATAGTTGAAGTTGGAAGTCATGAAGAACTATTAAAGAAAAATGGCTTTTATGCAAGTATATATAATAGTCAGTTTGATAGTATTAATTAATTTAGTTTTTAATAATTGATATTGTTGGTTATAAGCAATATCTTTTTTTCTTATCTTTTGTTATTATATATTTAGTTTATTTTAGTTTAAAACTAAAAAGAATGTATATAATAAAGAAAGAGGTGCCTAATGATGAAATACAAGCAATATGATTTTGAAAGTTTTAGGGTTTTAACAATTACTAGCGAACAATTTAAAAATGTTCATATGGAAATTAATTTTATTGATGATGTAGATAATATTTCTATGCCTCTACGTTCTTTTTTAGTTAATTTAATGGGTTATACAAGTAAAATATATCCTACTAAAAGAGAAATGTTAATTGCTTTAGAAAATCTTTATAATAGTGTTTATTATACTAATTATTCAAGGGTTGGAAAATCTTATATTGCTAATTTTGTTTTAGATTTTGTTAGTCCTAGATATATTAAAGATAAAAAATATTTAGAAAATTGTATTAAGTTTTTATGTGAACAAGTTTTAAATCCTAATATTAATGATGATAAATTTGATGAGAGAAGTAAAGAAATTATTAAAGAACGTATTCATCAAAATATTGACCATTATAAAGAAAGTGCTTTTTCTTATGCTTTTTGTGAATCAAGAAAATTTTTATTTAAAGATAGTATATCTGGAAAGATGATTAATGGTACTCATGAAGAATTAGATAGTATTAATAATGAAGATTTAATTAATGATTATCATAAATTATTTGAAGATGCTAAAGTAGATATTTTAATTATTGGCGATTTAGATATGGATAAATGTGTATCTTATATTAATAAATATTTTCAAAAAAAGTCTATTGTAGAAAATACTTATCAAAATAGTATCTCTAATAAAATTAATCCTTATGAAGAATTAGAAGTAGAAGGTAAATATGCCCAAACACAATTGTTAATGTATTTACAATTTGATGAATTAAGTGAATTTGAATTATATGCCGTATCTACTTTATATTTACAAATTTTAGGAAGAGCCAATCAATCTGATAAATTAGCTAGATACTTAAGAATAGAAAATCCTTTAGTGTATTCAAGAGGTATTCGATTTGATTATCCTAATAAATATCTTTTAATTTATACAGGTTTAAAATATGATAATGTTAAAGAAGCTATTAAAGGAATTGATCGGGCTTTAAAAGAAATGGCTAATGGAGAAATTGATGAAGATTATTTTGAACTTCAAAAAGAAAAAGTTTTATCTAATATGACTATGAATGAAGATGATGAAGAATATTTAATTGGGGAATATTATATGCATTCTTTATTTAATAGACCTCTTCCCAAAGATAGAAGAGAATTAATTAAACAAGTAACAATTGATGATATTAAAAAATTAGCTAAGAAATTTAAGAAAACTTTAACTTATATATTAAAGGAGACTGTTGATGATGAAGGAAATTAAAATAAAAGGAATAAATGAAAGTATTTATCATGAAACTTTAGACAATGGTTTAAATATTTATATCTGGGCTAATAAACATTGTCATTCTTTTCAAGGTGTCTTAAATGTTTTTTATGGTGGTGATTATCTAGATTTTACTTGGAAGAATAAAAAATATCATGTTCATAGGGGGTCAGCTCATTATTTAGAACATATTATGTGTGAAAGTGATGAACCAATATTATCAAAATTTAATAAATTAGGTAGTTATAGTAATGCAGTTACAAGTAATATGAAAACAGCTTATGAATTTGTTGGAACAACTAAAATAAAAGAAAATATTGAATTACTTTTTAATACCGTTTTAGAAAAAGATTTTAGAGAAGAAGAAGTATTACATGAAAGAGTACCAATTAAAGAAGAACAAAGAATGCGTGTTGATAGTGCATCTGTAATAGCCTATTTTACTTTAAATGATATGTTATTTAATAAATATCCTAATAATACTGAACTTGTTGGTTCTAAAAAAGATATTGAAAGTATTAATTTAGAAGAATTAAAATTAATTTATGATGCTTTTTATCATCCTGCTAATATGGCTTTTGTTTTAACTGGTAATGTTGACCCTTATGAATGTTTAAAAATAATTAAAGAATATTTTAATAATAAAGAATTTTTAGAATGGAATAAACCAAAATTAATGAATTATAAAGAAGGTAAAAAAGTAAATATTTTAAAAAAAGAAATAAAAGTTAATATTGAAGAACCAGAAATAACTATTGCCGTTAAAATACCATTAAATTTATTTAAAAATTATGAAACTTTAATGGTTATAAATATTTTAAAATTATTATTAGAATCTAATTTTGGCAGTACAACATTATTTAAAGAAGAATTAGTTGAAAAAAAATTAGTTTATAATTTATATTATACGGCTTATAAAGTTTATGATTATATTATTTTAGAAGTAGGGTGTCGAACAAAATATCCTAATGATATAGTAGATATTTTAATGGATAAATTAATGAATATGGAAATATTTGAAGATGAAGTTAAAAGAAAAGTAAAATCGGCTATTGCTACTTTAGTTTTAAGTTATGAAAATTTAGAAGAAGTAAATGATATTATTAGTAATGATTTAACTTATGAAGGTAGAGTTATTAACAATGAAAAAGAATTATTAGAAAATATTAATATTAATGATATGAAAAAAATCTATGATAAAATATCTTTTAAAGAAACTTCAGTATTAATAATGTTACCAAAAGAAACAAAAAATAAAGCAGAAAATGCTTGCAAGTAGGGATAAACTATGATAAGATTAGTTTGTCGTTGGGGGATTAGCTCAGCTGGCTAGAGCACCTGCCCTGCACGCAGGGGGTCGCGGGTTCGAATCCCACATCCTCCACCAAATTGATTTTTACTCGGACTTTTTGCAGTTCGAGTTTTAAAATGTTTTAAAATATGTTACAATAATTTACAAATTTAAATTGATTGAATGTAAATTTAGAAAACAACTTGCATATTTGACAAAATAATATAATTTATATTTAAAAAAGGAAATGAGTTGAAATAATGAATAATAAAAAAAATACAATAAGATTAGATTTTAAAACTTGGCTATTTTTGCATTTGACTAAGGCAGTTGAAACCGAGCATATACCTGTTGTAGAGGAAAAAAATAAAAAAATAATGGATGTTAAAGATAGCAGGTCAAATGAAATATATATATTTAAAAATTATGAGGAATATAGAAATTTCTTTTTAATGTATTTAAACGATGTAGACAATGATTTAATAAATTTAGCTATATATACAAAAGGAAGCAAAGGACAAATAGTAGCTTTAAAAGGTTTATGTGAGCGTATTATTGTTAAAAGGAAAGTTAAAGAATTTTTAAATTCTATAACACAGGAACAAATAAATAATATTCATTCAAAAGGTAAATTAACGCCATTAGAAGCAGTGAAACAATGGGAAGCATTTGACTTATGTATTGAAGGAAGCAAAACATTTTTTTTAAAGAATAGATGTGAATATTTTGATTATAATTGTCATGAATGCTTAATGGAAACTGCTTCACATAAATTAGAACATGATAAAATTAATTTTTCATTAAATAATTCTATAATTGAAGAAACTGAGGTTACTAAAAAACTTAATTTGTAATAAATTATATGAAATTGTTATATATTCCTTTAGGGTACCAAATTGATTTTACTCGGACTTTTATAGTTTAAATCTTTAATATTTTGATGTATAGTACTTTTAATTTAAATCTTTAATATGAAGTAATTGATAAATGGATTTTAGTAATTTATAAAAAAAATAAAACATGCTATAATTTTTATAGAAAGAAGAAAGTATTTTAGAAAAGAAGGTAGATTTATATGGCAAAGTTAAATTTTGAATCTTATTTTGAAAGTATTGATACGCAATACTGTGATTCTAAATATATTATTACAATTTTAGAAAATATTTTAGAAAAAAAATTAGATGATATTAAAAATGAAATTAACAATACCCAAATTGTTGTTACTAAAGAGCAGATAACTGCTTATTTAGAAAAAAAATTTGAAGAAGAAGATCCAGAACTAAAGAAAAGAATTGAAAGTTCAAAACCTAAAAGACCTAAAAACAATACTTCATGGACTGGTGAAGATATTAAAGTTGCTTCACAAGAATTTATGGATAGATTAAGTGCCGAACGGTATTATTTTGAACCTTATGCATTAGAATATTTTAATAGATATGCAAATATTTTAAGAAATAAAGCTCTTCTATTAGTAAATATTATAGAAAAAATTGGTTATAAGAATTCTTTATCTATTCAAGATTTATTAAATGAACTTGATATTCAATTAGATCAATATGGCAATATTTTAAAAGAAGATATTATTCGTTTGATAACGCCTACTATTTATAACATTAGAGAATTGAATAATACAGTTGCTAATGCTAATCTTTTATCAACTTATTTAACTTTTAAACTATCAAAAAATTCGTTATATAGAGATGGTTGGTCTGAAGATGAAATATATCCAACAAGTTCACTTCAAAGCAAAAATTTATACTATAGTGATAGAGAAGGAAATGTAGATTTATCAGATAATCAAAGAGCAGAGTTAAAAAGAGAACAAAGAAGAAGTATGAAAAAAAGTGCCAAAATCTTATTAGATTTGTAATTCTTAAAGTTTAATTTTATTATACACATTGTAAAAGACTATTTAACTAAAGTAACATTTTTAATATTTAAAGTATCTTTTAATGATAGAGTTATGGAATATTCAACTTGTTCTTTCATTTCTTCTTTATTTAATCCTTCATATAAAGCATCATTAAAACTTAACTTTATTTCTTCTTCTAATAGTTCATAACTATTTAATTCTGTTGAAGCATTAAGATAACTCATTAAATTTGTTTCTAAATGAGGATTACTTTTTAATCTTTCAATAACTATTTCAACTTTATCTTTAGAATTATTTTCTAATAAAGTAACAGGAACATAATAAGTTATATCGTTTAAAACGGCTAGATAATAAGTTGTTGTTTTTTTAACATCCCTGATATTATCAATATTATATATTGTATTAATACCGATGTCTCTAGTTAAAATATGTGGTAGTTTTTTCTTACTGTTTGGTAATTCTTCTAATAAATTACCTTCTACTAATATAAGCAAGCCATCTACTTCATCTAAATCGGTAAAAGTATATACTAAACTTTCAATAAGTTTTTCTTCATAATCTTTAGGTAGATTTAAAAATTCTTTACTAAAATTTATTTTTAATAATTTATCTTGAATATCTAAACTTAATACTTTTGTATCTTTAGGAATTATAGGTTTAAAAATATTGGGTAAATAAATATTGTTTTTACTATCTATTGTTAGAAAAGAAACTAATTCTTCTATTTTACTAATTGTTTCAGAATTTTTAGTTACAATTTCGGTTCTGGAAACATAATTTTCTTTATTTAATAAATAGATTGGCGTTTTATAACCACTTATATAAGTTGTTTCGCTGATAGGATTTATTTCATCACTACTTGGGAAAAGTAAAGTAATAAAAAAGATAAAAAAAGCAAAAGAGGTTATAATAAATTTCCTTTTAGCAAAATTTTTTATCACTAAAATCACCTAATTAAACTTATGAAAATTTAAGTTAAAACATGAACAAAATAAGACATATTTATTATTTGCATTATGAAAAGAAAATTATTATAATTATAAAAGGAGATTATAAAATATGAAAACTAAATTACATTTAAAAAAAGATGCTTATTTAATTATTATTATTTTTGTTATAGTTTTACTTAGTATGGCTGGTTTTATATATGCTTTTTTAAAATATGAACCTAAAAAAGAATGTTTAAAAATTGATTATAATGAAGATATTTTAATAAATGAAATGAAACAAAATGAAGAATATAATTATCAAGTTAAAGTAAAAAATATTTGTGAAAAAACTAATTTAAATATTAGTATTGAAACTTTAAATGAAAGTGTTGTTAAAGAAAATAATGTTTTAATAAACGATAAATTATTAAGTAGTTATCCTGCTAAAGTAAAAGAACTTAATGAAAGTGATAGTAGTCATTTAATTTTTAATGAAGAAATTGATAATAATGAAGAAAAGATTTATGATTTTAAAATTATGATGAGTAATGATTTAATAGATGAAAATGTTGTAAATAATTTATATCATGGAAAAATTGTAGTTAATTAAGGAGAATAATGAAAAGGGTAGTAATTGTTTTAATAAGTATAGTTGTAATTATTAGTTTATTAGTAGGTATAAGATATTTTAAATATCGTAATATTATTGGTGATTATGAAGCTAGTGAAGGAATAGGTATAGATAATACTAAAAAATTAAAATTAAATTTATTTAGCTGGAGTATTGGTAAAGAAAAAGATTTAAAATGTGATTTATGGGGTTGTAATGGTTATCAAAATGGTTCTTATTACGAAACTAAAAATAATAAGATTTATTTAAAATTTAAAGATGGGGTATTAGAAAGTAAAATTGAAATAAAAGACGATAATTTAATTATTGATGATGTTGTTTATAAAAAAGTTTAACTTGACATAAGTTGACTTTTTTTGACATTATTTTTATTTTAAAAAAATTGTCAATCCTATATAATTATTTTAAGAAGAATAATTGTAAGGAGCTGATTTAAATGAAAAAATATTTGAAGATTATTGTTTTAGTGGTTATTGTTGGTCTTTTTAGCAATAAAAATTATGTTGATAATAATAAATATTTTATATCCACTCCTAATTATTTGGCGAATAGTAATATAAATAAAGATTATCTATATTTATCAGATCTTAATTATGTAAATGAGCTAACTTATGTTAAACAAGGGTTTTATTTAAGACTTGATAAAAATAGTTCAAGTGGTTTAATTACGGTTAATATTGATGGTAAGAAAAAAAGTTTTATTAAAGGTATATCTGCTTGGGCTACTTCTAATATTGTTTATGATTTACAAGATTATGATTATGATTATTTTACAGCTTATTTAGGTGTTGATGCTAAAGAAATAAGTACTTACTATAATAGTGGGGTAACATTTAAAATATCTACTTCTAATGATGGTGAAAATTGGAATGATGTGTTAACAACTAATACCTTAAAAGGTTTTGATAATGCATACTATGCTAAAGTAAATATTAAAGGACAAAGATATTTAAAATTATATGCTTATGAAAATGGTAATTCTTGGTATAGCCATTGGTATGATGATGCCGTTTATGCTAATGCTAAATTAATTAAGGAAGATTATGAAGAAAAAGATAAAGATATTCCATATCTTAAAACCGTAGAAGAATATGATGAAATAATTAAAAAAGAACCTACTAATAATTTAATGATTTTACAAAGACAGTTAGTTAGTAGGGTTGGTTATGATATTTTGAAGTCTTTAATTAATTATAGTGAAGATTATGAAAATATTATTAAATGGTTATTTAATGATGAACATATTTTAGAATTATATTTATTAGGGGGAGAACCTGATGGTAACTATGTTTCTTCTTTTAAAATTTTAAATGAATTATATCATGAATATCAAAGTGATTTAGAAGGAGAAAATAAAGAGCTTTATGAAAAAATGATGATTAGTTTATCATTAACGCATTCAGCAAGTGTTGGACTATGGGTTACAGGTGCTCCAGAAAATGAGTTTGACCCAAATGGCTCAAGAGCTATAAAACGTTATGAAATATATAAATATTTATATGAGAATAATTTATTAGAAAATAAAATCTTTGAAAATTTAAGTGTTGAAGAAATGCGTTTTGTTATGAACAATATTATTGATGATGAAGAGATTATTTGGTTAAATAGTTATACTAAAGAAACTGATAAATATAATCCTTATAATTTTATAACTTATCGTTTTGGATATGATTATAATAAAGATGATTATTATGATTATACTAAGTATAAATTATGGGATGAAAAATATCATTTAAGTAAATTTAAAATTACTAATCAAAAAGATCATCCTAAATTATGGCAAGTATTTGAAGAAGGAGCTGTATGTGGTGGTATTTCTAAGACTGGTTCAAATATTAAAGGGGTGTATGGTATCCCATCAAGTGTTATTTCGCAACCAGGACATGCGGCATATATTTATTTAACTTTAGATGAAAATGGTAATAAGATTTGGGATTTATATAATAATGTTTCTGGCTGGGCAATGTCTGGTAAAACGGAAAAATTAAGTGTTAGAATGCCTAATGGTTGGGGTAGTGGTGATTATGCTGGTACTTATCCGGCTAGTTATATATTACTATCACAAGCTGCTTTAAATAATTATGAAGATTATCTATCTTCAGAAAAAAAGTTAATGTTAGCGAATGTTTATCATGGAAATTTTGCTAAGCAAGAAGAAATTTATAATGAAGCATTAGATATTCAAAATATTAATTTTGATGCTTGGTTAGGTTTAATAAATTTATATGAAGAAAATAATGTAGGTGAAGATAAGTATTTAGAACTTGCAACAAGAATTGCTAATAACTTAACATATTATCCACTTCCAATGCATGACTTATTAGTAAAATTAGAAAAACATTTTAAAAGTTCAACAAATATTGGTAAATATACAACTTTAATTAATGGAGCTTTAACAAAAGCTAGTAATGCTACTAAAGAAAATGTTTTACAACCAGAACCTACTAAAACTGTGGCTAATTATTTATTATCTAATAATGATACGGAACTAGCTAAATTCTCATTTAGTGGAGAAGATGCTAATAAAATTGTTTTAAGTGAAAGATTTAATGATACTGAAGTAGTTTGGGAATATAATCTTACTAGTAGTGATAAAGAAAGTGATTGGCATCGTACTAGTGGAAAGAAACACTTATTAACAAATGAAGAATTAAGTCTAATTCATCCTGATACTGATATTAAAGTTAGAATAGTTGGAGCTTTAGATAATGTTTATAATATTAATATTGATAAAGCTCTTATGCCTAATATTTATAGTAATGATTTAGAAAATAAAATTTATAATCTAAATAATATGATGGAATGGCAAGAAGAAGAGGGTAATTGGATTGATTTTAGTGATGAAGAACCTGATTTAACTGGTAATAAAATTATTAATATTAGAGTAAAAAGTCATGATAATAAAATTAGTAGTGATATTGTTAAATTAGAATTTACTGATAATGAAGATGAAAATAATAATTATATTCCAATTAATCGTTTGAGTATTGATGAAGTATCTTCTGAAGAATTAGTAAGAGAAGATAATAAAGCTTTAAATGCTTTAGATGGTAATACTAAAACCATGTGGCATACTTCTTGGGATGGAAGTGATAAAGAAAAATATATGATTATTAAACTAGATAAAAAAGCCTTTATTTCTAGTTTAGAATATGTGCCAAGACAAGAAGGATTAAATGGGGTAGTTAAAAAAGTTCAAGTTGCAGTTAGTATGGATAAAGAAAATTGGGATGTTGTTTGTGAAGAAGATTGGAATTTAGATACTACAACTAAAACAATTAGTTTAAATTCTGATAAACCAGCTTTATATGTAAAAATTGTTGGTTTAGAAACTGAAGGAGAATACATGTCTGCTTCAATGATCAATCTTTTTGAAGATGTTACCAAAATAACGGCACCAATAGCAAGTATTAATTATAATCATTCATATTTAACTAATAAAGATGTTACAGCTACTCTTGTAAATCCATCTAAAAACATTACTATAACTAATAATAATGGTAATAATACTTATACCTTTACTGAAAATGGCGAATTTACCTTTAATTATGTTGATGATTATGGTAACACGGGAACAACAATTGCTAAAGTTGATTGGATAGATAAAACAGTAGATGCTAATGTTGATTATGAAAAAGTAGAAAATAGTGAAGTTGTAAAAGCTATTTTAAAAAGCGATGAAGCAATTACGGTTTTAAATAATGATGGATTAGATACTCATTTATTCACGGAGAATGGTGAATTTACTTTTAAATATCAAGATGAAGTTGGAAATATAGGTACAACAACTGCTAAAGTTGATTGGCTAAAAACTGAAATACAGACTAGAGAAGTTGTAGAAAAAGAAGAAATTGATGAAAATATTATTGTTGATGATGAAGTTAATGAAAAAGAAAATGATAATGAACAAGATAAAAAAATAGTTGAAGAAGAACAAGAAGAGGCTAGTGAACAACCAAACTTTGAAATTAAAACTGATTATGTTGAACAAAATAATTCATCTAGTAATGAAGAAATAAATACTATTGATAATAATGAAGGATTAACTATTGAAGCTGACAATCAAAATAAAGAAGAACAAGAAGAAACTTCAACAGATAAAGAACAAGAAATTAAACAGAATAATGAAGAAGCCAAAAATAATATTAATGAATCTAATGAAAATAAAGCGAGTGTTTCGTTAACGCCTTTAATTATTGGTGGTTCTGTAGCAGTATTAGGAATTGGTATATTTGCTTGTTTAAAATTTAGAAAATAAAAAATTGGTACATATAAATGTATCAATTTTTTATTTAATTAATGTAAAATTTGTGTAAAGTGGTGTTTAAACATTAAAGTTATTATTATATACTTAAGATGTAATAGGGAGGTTTTAAAGTGGAAAAACAAGATTTAATATTATTAAAAGAAAAATTAAATAAATTAAATGAAAAAGAAAAAGACTTAAGAGATATTTATTTAAAAAAAATATCAAATGGGGATATTTTAGGCCCTATGACAGGATATCCTAGTATTGATAAACCAGCACTTGCGTTTTATGACGATAAATATATAACAGCACAAATGCCTAATATGACTGCAACTGAATTTTTGAAAAAAATGAATGAAAAAAATATGAATTTGCCTGCTATTGATTGTAGTGATGGGATTATAACTTATCAGGATTTATTTGAGATGATTGATAAAACAGCTAAATCTTTGTATCAAATAGGTGCAAAAAAAGGAAAAATTATTGTTGGAATGTTGCCATCTGATACGGCTCATGAAGTATATTTATTGTATGGGGCGTGTTCTTCTGGAAGTGCAGTATCATTTACAATACCAAATACACCTATTAATACTTTATGCTCTACAATAAACAATTTACCAACCGATTATTTTTTTGTATCTAATGATTACTTCACTTTAGAAATGGAAGAAATCATATATAAAAATACACATATTAAAAATATTATTAATGTTAGTTCAAATCCAAATCTTACTAATGATAAAAGAACGATTAGTTGGACTGAATTTTTAAGTAAAGGAAATAATTTTGAATTACCACAAATTAATCGTTCCCCAAAAGATTTATTATTTATTTCTAAAACTGGAGGTTCTTCCACTGGTGAACCTAAAAACGTTATGTTAAATGATAATGATTTTAATATTATGGTTCATCAATTATTAAATTCTGATTTAGATTATAGTGTAGGAGATAAATGGTTAAGAATATGGTCTTTATTTTCAGCTTCTGCCGCTATATCAAGTAGTCATTTAGCATTATGTGCTGGAATGGTGAATGTTTTAAGAAAAATGCCTGAGCCCCAAAATTTTGCTAAGTTATTTATGGAAGAAAAACCTAATCATTTATGTTTAGTATCAGCTTTAATAGATTTATTAATATATAGTGGATTAACTAAAGATGACATTAAGAGCTTTATTAAAACCGCTGGAATTGGTGGAGAAAGTATTACTCCTCAATTTGAAAAAAGAGCAAAAGAATTTTTGCCAACTTATTTAGGCTATGGTTATGGATGTACGGAAAATTCTTCATCTGCTGTAATGCGAATGAATAAAGAAACCGCAATTTCTGGAACAATAGGCATTCCGTTAGTTAAAACAACTGTTGGTATTTTTAATCCTGATACTTTAGAAGAATTATCATATAATGAAGAAGGGGAAATATGTATTAAATCCTATACTCAAATGATAGGATATTATAATGATCAAAAATTAACAAAAGAAGTATTAAAACAACATCAAGATGGCTCAACTTGGATACATACAGGAGATTTAGGAATAATTAATGAAAAAGGATTTGTTTCAGTTACAGGAAGAATAAAAAGATTTATTTTTGTTTATACAGGCGAGAAAGTATATCCAGTTGTCTTAGAAAATATCATTTCAGAAGTACCAGGTGTAATCAAAGTTTCAGTAGTTAGTGCTCCAGATAAAAATCATGATGAATATTTTGTTCCAACTGCATGCATTGTTGTAGATAAAAAATATAATACTGAAGATGTAAGAAAAAAAGTTATAGAGGCATGTCGTAATAAACTACCAAATTATGCTTTTCCACAGGATATAATTATAAAAGAAGATTTACCATATTTAGCAAGTGGGAAGCCTAATTTGAAAAAAATGGAGAGTGATATTGCAAGAGGTATGGAATTGGCTAAAAAAATACAAATTAAATTATAGAAGAATAAATTAGTTCTAATTGCAATTTCTTTTACATAGATGATAAGAAATTATTTGTTTATTAAAAAAAAACTTTATACATTTTTAAATATTTGTTACAATTACTATAGGGTGATTATATGAATATGGATGATTTAAGACTTATTTCTATAACAGTAAATATTGTTTCAATGTTATTATGTATATTACTAGCATGCTTATATTTTCCTAAAAAAAGAATATTAACGAAAGAAAATAGCATATATAGTGCTTTATTAATAAGTAATATTATTTCATTGATTGGCGAATTATTCTTTTATTTAAATGCATATAGTGGCAATGAAACTATAATAACTTTTTCAGAAAAATTATATTATTCTTTTAATAGTATTTGGATTTTTCTTCATACTGTTTATATTTTAGTTATTATTAAAAATGATGTTAAAGCTAAATTTTTTAACTTGAAATTTTTAACTAAGAAATGGTTAGTAACTATTTCATTGCTTTTTATTCCAATTTTGATTTTTATATTACCTATACAACATAAATTTGATAATGGTAAACTAGCTGGTTCTTTTGGTGCTGGAAGTAGTTTTATGTATTTTTGGTGTATTTTGTTAGTTTTGTTAGATGTAATACTAGTTATAATTTATTTTAAAAAAATAAAAAAATCAAAGGCTATCCCACTTATGATTTTTGTTTTACTTTTATTTATTGAAATGTTTTTAGGAGTATTTGGAATAAATTTATTATTAATTACTTTTCCAATGACAATAGTTTCATTTATTATGTATTTTACAATTGAAAATCCTGATATTAAAATGATTGAACAACTTAATATGGCTAAAGACCAAGCTGAAAAAGCTAATCGGGCTAAAACTGATTTCTTATCAAATATGTCACATGAAATAAGAACCCCACTAAATGCAATTGTTGGTTTTAGTGAATGTTTATTAGATAATAAAGATTTGGATAGTGATGCTAAAGGTTTTGCTAATGATATTGTAGATGCTTCACATAATTTATTAGAGATTGTTAATGGAATATTAGATATATCTAAAATTGAAGCAAATAAAATGGAAATAATTTTGAA
>CANQIN010000007.1 GCA_947623995.1 uncultured Bacilli bacterium
TCTTAGATAAACTTTTATAATCACTATAATTTATTTCTAATGAAATATAAATTTTATCATTTTCAAAAACTAAATCAACTTCAGAATTAATATTTTTATTATTTAAAGCTATTTGGGGATGCATTATTTTAAAATCTCTTTTAAGGTCTTCTTTGGGTACTTTTATTGCTTTACTAATTATTAGATATAAAAAATCTTCACTTGCTTTAGAACCATTAGTAAATAACTTTTTAACAATTCGATCATTTAACATATAAAATTTTTCCTTTTTATTCTCTTTTTTTTTCATCAATAACTTCGTTTTTCATCAAATTAATCCTCCTTTCAGTTGCTTTGAAAAACGATTAAAATTTAAGAACTGTTCATAGAGTTCCTCCTTTCTATTGAAAAGTAAATCTAATTTACTCTTCTACCCATATATTACCTATAGAGGTATCAATTTCCTTTTTTTTCACTTAAAATAAAACACAAAAAAAGAAAGAAAAGCTCTTCCTTTGTTATGCAACTTCATAAAATTGTCTTAATTTTTCAAGGCTTTTCTTTTCATATCTAGAAACCATTACTTGAGTCATCTTTAATTTTCTCGCTATTTCTTGTTGAGTCATGTCCTTAAAATAACGATAGTTAATAATTTTTTGTTCATCTGGATTTAGAGTTGTAATACTATCTTTTAATGTTAGTTTTTCATCTAAAGATAAATCTTCTTTTAAAGGAATTGTTTCATAGTAGTCTTTTTCATCTTTAGAAGCTCCATCTAAACTAATTGGTTCATAAATAGAATTAACTGCTTCATAAACAATTTTTAAATCCAAGCCTAGAAATTTGGCAATTTCTTCATAAGTGGCTAGGCGGTTTAATTTTTGACTTAAAACATTTTTAGCAATTTCAATTTTTCTTACTAAACGAATAATATCTTTACTAACTTTTAATTTTTGATTTTTATAAACACATTCATACATTTCACCAAAAATATAATCATAAGCATAACTAGAAAATTTAGTCGTGCCATTCTTTTGATAATTTTTATAAGCTTTTATAACACCCATACAACCAGCTTGAAATAAATCTTCAAAAGGGACATTATAAAATTTAGTTGCAATTTTCTTAATTAAGGGAATATTAGCTTTAATAATTTGCTCTGTATTCATTTATTCCTCCTAATTCATAATTTTAAAATGAAAACCTATTAAACCCTCCTTTAAAGTTTTTTTCATGTTGCATAACAGAAAATTACCCCCATTTTTTTTCATTTCGATTTTAGCACTTAATAAGGCATATTTTCCGTCTAAATCTATTTTCCTTAATTTAGTACAATCACAACATAAACTTTTAATATTATTTTTCTCTAAATACGGTATTAAATAATATTCAATGTGATGAACACTTCTTTTACATAAATTTCCTTCTAAATGTGCATATAAAACATCTCCTTGTCGTTTTAAGTTTAAATAAAACATATAATCACCCTACCTAGTTTAATATAGAATGTTTTAATTAAACTTTAAACACTTTCGACAAAGATAGATAAAATTAGTAATTATTAGTTATTTCATTAATTTTATTTTTAGCACTTTCGATACTTTCTTCATCAGGAATCATAACATAACCATAACATTCAGGAAACGTATAAGTAAGTTCTGAAGAATCACTTCCGGTTAAAACTTGCTTTTCGATTGTCCAATTAGGCATTTCTTTAATTTGTTTTTTAACTAATGAAGTTATTTCATTCATAGATATATTGGTAGAAAAATTACCTTCAATAGAACCCAATAAAGACGCATAATTAGTTAAAAATTTAGTAGATGTTAATTTATTTACCATCGCTTCAATTACTTGTTGTTGATGTCTAGCTCTTCCAATATCCCCTTCTCTTAAATTATAACGTTCTCTAGAATAGGCTAAAGATTGTTTACCATCTAAATGCATTAATCCTTTAGTAAATTCATAATAAATAAACTCGCCATCTTCTTCTTGATAATCCGCACTAAAAGAAAAAGGAACATCAATATCTATACCATCAATAGCATCAATAATTTTAACTAAAGATGTAAAATTAATTTTAAGATAATAATTTATTTCTTCATCTAATAAATCTTCAATAGTTTTAATACTCATATCAATTCCTTTTAAACCAGCATGCGTTAATTTATCTTTCAAACCAGTTGTATTATGTAACTTTACATAATAATCTCTAGGAATTGATGTAAGTAAAATTTGATTAGTTTTCGGATTAACAGTAGCCACAATATTAACATCACTTCTTGATACTTTATTAATACTACCATAAGTATCAATTCCCGTAATATAAATATTAAATGGTTCTTCCGTTACTTTAACTTTTTTATTTTCTCTTATAATATCTACTTGATAAGTTTTTAAAACTTTAGTATCTTCTTTAAATTCTTTTTGCATTTCTTGATATAATTTAGATTCTTCATCAGAAATCATAATAGCATCTACTTCATTATCTAATAAAGCAGTAATTAAAGAAGAAGTATCTTCTAATTCTTTCTTAGAATACTTTATTTCTTTATTTAAAAGATTTTCTACTTTATTAGTTGATTCATCACTTACTAAAGCAAAACTTTTATTACTTAAATCTTTAATATCATTATAATTACTATTATTTAAAGTTATAATATTAATACTTTTAGTTTCAATATTTAAAAAACTTAAATTATGTAAAAAATTTAAAGTAAGAGATTGATAACTTAAACCAATACCAAATAATAAAACCAAAACAAAACTAACAAATACTCCTACTTTTCTAATTTTTTTATGTCCTAAACAATAGTAGATACCTAAATTTAAAATAACTAAAATAATAAACATTAACATTAAATAAATAAACGGCAATATATTTAATCTAATAAACATTATATAAAAACTAACAGTTAAAATTAAAACAACTAAAAACAAACTTTTATAAATAACATTTTTCTTAAGTCTTAATCTTTTTTTAGTTTTCATCTTCTCACCTATTTTTAATTATAAAGAAAAAATAAGAAAATATCATCTTATTTTTTAAATTATATGTAAAGTAAAATTTACTTTATAGCTTTTTTTAATTTAAGTACATCTTCTTTAGTAAGACCGGTTACTCTACTAATAAGATTTATATCTTCTTTCATTTTTAACAGATTTATGGCAATATTTTTTATAGCTTTTTCTCTACCGCGTTCCATATCAATTTCTATTGCAAGCTTCTTTACTATTCTTTTTGGTAAACCGGTAACAGCCGAAATATATCTAGGACCATATTCTTCTTCATTTATCATTTCAGTAGCAATTTTTCTTTTAACTAATTTGATATCAACTTCTCGATTATTTTTATTTTTCCATATTTTTTCATTAAACTCTTTTCTTGTTAGCCAAAGAGATGCATAAAATTTTAAATTCATTAATCTTCCAACTCCCTTAATTTTTTAACCTTTATGATTGTTTTTTCATTAAGTCCTGTAAAAGCTGTTATTCGTTCAATTGATTCATTAGCATTTAACATATTTAAAGCAACAATATTTTTAGCTTTTTCTTCACCAATTACTTGATTTGCCTTATCTTTCCATGTATCCCAGTCAAAAATCAAATGTATATTATTATGATAAAAATAAACGTATAATTTTCTTCTTATTTTACCCATATTATTTAAACTCCTTTATTTGAAATTGATTTTTCTAATTCTTTTATATCATTTTCCATAAGCCCTGTAAAAGTTTTTATATTTTCTATTGGTTCATTAGCTTTTAGCATGTTAATAGCAAGATTCTTTAAACCACATTCTTTTCCAATATCTTGATTAGATCTAGCATTCCATAAGTCTCTATCAAACAACCTTCTAGTCTGTCTATCAACAAAATAGTTTTCTAATTTTTCCATTATACTCATCAACATATCACTCCTCGTATTCAGCAAAAATATTATTTATGCCCACATTATATCTTTAATATTATATTTTGTCAAGATTATAAAAAAAACTTGGAGATAAAGTTTTCCAAGTGCTACCATCACCATTTATTCGTTCCGCCTACATATTTACCCAAATTTAATAATTTCATTTTTCATATCTAATTTATTTTTTTATAGTTTTTTTTAATTCAAGTACAGCTTCTTCATTAAGGCCAGTAAAAGCTGTTATTTCGTCAATTGGTTTATTAGCTTGTAGCATATTTACAGCAACAGTATTTAAACTTCGTTCTTCTCCACGTTCTTCGCCAATTTTTATGCCACGTTCTTCTCCACGTTCTTCGCCAATTTTTATGCCACGCTCTTCACCAATAGCCTGATTCTTTCTAGCTTCCCATTCTTCTCTTGCAAAATCTTTTCTAGTTTCTTCATTATTTAAAAATTCCTTTAGACATTCAGTTATGCTCATTAAGACATCATCTCCTTTACTTATTTTTTTCATTTCTTTTATACTTTTGGCATTAAATAGTCTAAAATATTTATTTAATTTATCATTTACACCTACATTATAATCTTCTTCTTTTATTTTGTCAAGATTTATAAAATAGATAATAAAATCATCATCTAATATACCAAATATTTTTCTATCAATATCTAATAGTCCATATTTACTAAATCCTATATTACCAGCCATTTTTCCACAAATATTAACTTGAATGACTCTTTTGGGAAGATATTCGCTACCCCTTTTAATCTGGGTTCCATATATTCTAAAAGCATAGCTTTTACTTTTATTAGCTTCTCGTTTTCCAAAAACTGAATAAGCTTCTAGATTAAGTATAACATCATTAAATTCAGCAACAATGTCACATCTTAACTTTTTATCGTTATATTCAGTTTCAGGTAAAACATCTTCACTTTTAAGTAGGATATCTTCATGTTTGTATTTAGTATTAAAAAAAGCATTAATAAAATCAAGAGCATATTCTTCTTTACTAAAAACATGATTAAAACATTTATCTTTAAATAATGGGTAAAATTTTCTAGACATTTAAACAAATCTCCTTTCTGAAATCCATTAAATCAAAGAAAAAAATAAATAGCAAAATACCAATTTTGTAATTTAGATTAAAATTGGCTAACAAATTTTCAAAATTGGTCTAGCGAATTTTCAAAATTTGCAAAAAAAATAATACCAATTTTCAATTTTGGTATATTTTTTGAATTTACGTAAATTTACACTATTTTACGCAAATATTTTACTATATATAATTTTAATAATATTAATTAACAAAATAAAAAAGCGTTATAAATTAACACTTAATTAATATCTGTTCTTTTAGCTACAATTAATGAGCCAATAAAGAATAAACTAAACATTATTATAATTAAAATTAAAATCCACTGCATAATATCCCCACCTGTTATGATATTATATCCAGATTTAATTTTTTTATACAAGATTTTCGACTAAATATGACAAAATTAGTCACGATTATATATATCTCTAGTATATACTTTATCTTTAACTTCATCTAATATTTTTTCTTGTCTATTTGCTAAGATTACATCAGATATTTTTTTAAATTCATTAAAGTCTTTAACAACTTCACAATCAGCAAATACTTCACTATTTAAAGTTGGTTCATAGATTACTACTTTAACATTATTCTCTTTCAAATATAAAATAATATCTTGAATAGCGCTCGCTCTAAAATTATCAGAATTAGTTTTCATTGTTAAACGATATACTCCAACAGTTTTAGGTTTCTTATTCATTATCATATTAACAATATGTTCTTTTCTAGTTTGATTTGATTTAATTATTGCTTCAATTAAATTTTCAGGTACATCTTTATAATTAGCAAGTAATTGTTTAGTATCTTTTGGTAAACAATAACCACCATAACCAAAACTTGGATTATTATAATGATTACCTATTCTAGGATCTAAGCAAACACCATCAATAATAGATTTAGTATCTAAACCTTTAATCTCGGCATACGTATCTAATTCATTAAAATATGCTACTCTAAGAGCTAAATAAGTATTAGCAAATAATTTAACTGCTTCAGCTTCAGTACTATTCATAAATAATATTGGCACTTCTTCTTTCAAAGATGAATGAACTAATAAATCTGCAAAAGTTTTAGCTTCTTCATTTTTACCACCAACAATTATTCTTGATGGATATAAATTATCATATAAAGCTTTACCCTCTCTTAAAAATTCTGGAGAAAACATTAAATTATCAATATGATATTTCTTTTTCATGCTTTCTACAAAACCAACGGGAATAGTTGATTTAATAACCATAGTACAATGTTTTAATCCCATACTAAGTACTTTTTCAATAACATCTTCAACAGATGAAGTATCAAAATAATTTAATTCTTCATCATAATTAGTTGGTGTAGAAATAATAACATACTTAGCATCAGAAAAAGCTTCACGATAATCTAGAGTTGCTCTTAAATTTAAATCTTTTTCTTTAAAAAACTTTTCAATATATTCATCTTTAATTGGTGATATCCGATTATTAATCATATCAACCTTTTCTTCAATAACATCTAAAGCAACTACTTCATTTTTTACACTTAAAAGAGTTGCTAAAGACAATCCTACATAACCTGTTCCTGCTACTGCAATTTTCATTTTACATAAACTCCTTTATTTATCATTTTTAAGATTATCTATAGATTTAAAAGTATTATCTCTTTTATTATGGTGAGCAATAATTCTGTTAGGTGATACAACAACAGTTGAATTACTTGGAATGTCATTTACAATTACAGCGTTTGCCCCAATACGTACATCATCGCCAATATTTACATTTCCTATTATTTTAGCACCTGCACCAATATACACATTATTTCCTATTGTAGGTGCACCATAATGTTTAGAATCAGTCAAAGTATTACTTCCTATTGTGACTTGATGAAAAATAGTACAATTATTACCTATTTTAGCTTTTCCAGAAATATAAATACCACTTATTCCATGAGGAAAAGTAATTAAATTAAAATCAGTAGGAATATCAGAGCTAATTCCAATAAACGAATTATTTCGGTAACATAATTTTTGATATTTTCTTATTCTTAATAATTTAATTGCTTTGACTAAATACCCCCCCCCCACTGGGATTTGGGTTATTTTTCTTTTCAATTTTAGTATTTTTTTGGTATCAATTTTATCAAAGTCACTACATTTCATTGCATATCACTCCTCAATATTTTTTTGACAATTTAGTCAATGGATATAATTATTTAAACTATTAAATATTTATTTTTTAACAAATATATTTTTGTTAAAATTGAAAATAAACAAATGGAGATTCACCAGTAAATGCTAGTATTAATAGTAATCCACACATTACCAAAAATATTGTTAAACCTAAAATATTATTTAAATTTACAACTGGATAATAACCATTAATTGAATCATTTTTAAGTTTTCTAGATTTTATTATAGCACATACAGTGGCAATTATCATTACTAATAATGAAAGATATGACCAAAAGAAATTATGAATTATACCATTTTGCAATGTGAATATTCCTTTTATTACTTTCCATGCTATCATAAAATTTTCAGCTCTAAAAAATATCCAAGTAAATGTTATAAAACAATATGTTATAAAAATATTAAAACATATTTTTATAATATTTTTTGATTTCTTATGCTTTAACATTTTATCAAAACATAATGCTAGACCATTTAAACCTCCCCAAAAAACAAAAGTCCAATTAGCTCCATGCCATAGGCCACCTAATAACATTGTTATAAATAAATTTATATATTGTCTAATTTTGCCTTTTCTATTACCCCCTAAAGGTATATACAAATATTCTTTTAACCAAGTAGATAAGCTTATATGCCATCTACGCCAAAATTCAGTTACATTTTGAGATAAATAAGGTAAATTAAAATTACAATTAAAATCATAACCTAAACATTTTGCACACCCTATTGCTATATCAGAATATCCAGAAAAGTCAAAATAAATTTGAAAAGAATATGATACTATACATAATAACAACGTTGTCCAATGAAATGCACTTGGAGCAAAAAATACTTCATCTATAAATACAGACATATGATCTGCTAAAACAATTTTTTTAAACAATCCAAAAATTATTAATTGAATACCATATTTAAAATTATCAGCAGTTATTTTGCGTTCTTCTTTTAATTGAGGTAAGAAATCTTTTGCTTTTACAATTGGACCAGCAACAAGTTGTGGAAAAAAGCTTAAATATAATGCTAATCTAATAAAATCATTTTCTACGGGAATTTTATTTCTTTTAACATCGATAACATAACTTAATGCTTGAAAAGTATAAAAAGAAATTCCTACAGGGAGAATAATATTCAAAACTCCTAAATTATGTCCAACAATATTAGAAAATGAAGTTAAAAAGAAATTAAAATATTTAAAGAAACCAAGTACTACTAAAGGAATTACTATTCCAAGTACATATATTCCTTTTTTATCTTTATATTTTGCCGTAAAATAAGAACTTATAGTTACAAACATTAATAGAAAACAAAAACGCCAATCCCAATATCCATAAAAGAAATAACTAGCAATTAATAAAAATACTTCTTTTACTCTTTTAGAAAAAAATTTTTGAATTATAAGCGTTCCTACTATTACTACTATAAAAAATATTATAAAATCTATTGACGCAAATGACATATTATTCTGCCCCCTTAATTATTTTATATAGTTCTTCAGCAATCATATTATGACCATATTTATTTAAATGACCTTTTCCAATTGTAGTATTATTAAAACCATATGGTAAAATATAATTTTTTTCATATTCTTCTCTAAATCTATTACTCATATCAAGAAAATAAATTTCATTTTCTTGACATAATTTAGAAAATCTTTCTACATCTTCTTTTTCACTGTTTAAAAATTGCAAATTTCCACTAGAATCTAAAGATAAATTAGGATGGTAAACGATTATTACTTTAACTTTATTTTCAACTGTATTCTTTATTTTATTTAGAATTTCCCAAGTAAGTTGTTCATTAAATCTTATTTCTTCATCTTTTGAAGAAGTAGTTTTTTTAGATGTTAGTTCATCTAATTGCCTTCTTACTAATCTTAAAAATAAACTTTGTTTATAAAAATATTTAATGATTTTTTTTACTGAATTTAAAAGTCCAGAATTTTCTGAAGAAATTTTATCATTGCTTTCTTTTTCCAAAATATCGATTAGCTCTTTATCAGAGTATTTAACATCTGCCATTTCTAAAATTATATAATCAGTAGGATTATATTTACTAATTGCTGGAGATATATTACTTATACTTTTTGGAAATAAATTACTTGAAATTCCAATGTTATAAACAAATTTATTTTCTAACATTTCATTTAATTTAGCAGTAACTGAATCTTTAATATCAACTTGAAAAGCTTCAAATTGTGATGAACCTACCATTAATATATTGACTTCCTTATTAGAATCATAATCTTCTATATTTACATATCCATCGTTATTAATTCTACCATGACCATATCCTTCAAGAGCATATGTATAATTTTCCATAGGTTCATATTTATAATCTGTTACTTTAAAAGAAGAACTTTCATCCTTATCAGAATATGGCATATTAGAATAAAAACGACTAATAAATTCTAATATCAAAAATGCAAGCATACAAGATACTAGAATTTTAAAACAGTAATTTATTTTTGGCTTATATGAATTATTTCGATAGGTACCCCCCCCCCTAAAATTGCTATTTTTATGCATAACTATAAACTCCTTCCTACTGATATTTACTAATCTAATTTAATTTAATTATTTTTCAAAGTAAATATCATTTATATTTTTTCTTATACTATAGGTTACTTTAACTTCTTCATCGTAATAACCAGCTCCAATTACTATAGCTATACGTTCATTGTTTGGAATTCCAATTACTTTTTTTAATTCTACCTCATCATCTAAGTAATTTCCAAACTGTAATAAACATGATCCTATTCCAAGTGAATGTAAGCCATTTACAAAATTCATTGCTATCAAGCCAGCATTAAATCTTCCATCATGCCTATCACTTGTAAACAAACAATTATTCATATCAAAGGTAATAACAAAAAAATCTATATTATTATCTAAATTAAAATTTCCTAATCCTGATAAGCTTTTCTTTAATATTTCTACTTTATCCTTACTAAGGATATGCCAAATTTTACACATCTGTCTATTACAAGCTGATGGTGACATAATAGCCATTTTTATAGCTTTTTCAATATCTTCCTTTTTTAAAGGTATATCCTTAAAACTTCTTACAGAATGCCTACTTGATAAAAATGATAAATAATCGATTTCAGAATTCTTTAATATTTCTTTTTTATTTAAAACATAAGTACCAGCATTTTTGGATTCTTTATCTAAATAATTGTTAATAAAATTTTTTGCTTTTATATATTCATCTTTTGAAGTCCAACCATTTTTTTCATAGACATCAACATAGGCTTTTAATAAGCCAATTGTTAAAGAACAAGCAAAAGAATCATTATTAACTTCTTTATAAAGTTTGATTAATTCATTAACTTTTTCTACCCCAAAAGGTCTCATATTTTTATTTAGCATTCCTTTTTCTAAAGCATGAATATTAAGTAACATTTTATATTCTTTTTTTTGAATAGTAAGTTTTGGCATATCATAATATTCATAAAAATATTTGTATTCTTTTAAAAATTCTTTTCGTGTATGTCTTTTTTCTCTATATTTTACTATTTTTTTAAATATTTTATATTTTCTTAATTTTTTCTTTAATTTAGTTATCAATTTAATCATCCTTTCCTTATTTAACTTATAAACCAAATTTTTTATTAAATAAGTAAATATTCTATATATTTGTACGTGATGATTAAATCTTATAACTTATTATTAATTTAAAAATTTCTTGATTTTTTCCTTAATACTTTTTGGAAGTAATCTTAAAATTTTTCTTGGCAAAAATAAAATTTTATACTTTATTAATTCATCCTTTAAAGCTTTTGTAGCAGATATTTTAAAATTATTTGTTAAAACATATTCTTCTTCAAAAAGTTTTCTATTCTTATGCTTGATAGTTGGTGAATTTAAAGCTTTATTATATTTTATTGCCTCAATAGCATTATTTTGTTTAAAAACTACTATTTTTTTATCAGTAATTAAATTATTGATTAAATTTTTACCTTTTTGAGTATTTTCTAATATCACAGACACTTGTGTACGATCATTTTCACTAATTCTTAAATCTTTTGAGCCATCAACATCACCAAGTGTAATATCCGATATTCTTTCATTTCTAGCATAATGACAATGATAACAATTTTCTCTTAAAATTAAATTATTTATAAAACCTCGATAATAAACATCATCTTGATAAGGTGTCTTTGAATAAAATTTTTCAAGATTGTCATCATATAAAGATAAATAATAACTAGAATTTTTATTTCTAAAAGTAATATTTGATACCTCTTTATTATATTTCTTAGAAATACTAGAAATATGTTGTTTTAAATACTCAGAAGGTACAACTCCATGACAAGCAAGATCGACTAAAATTAAGTTATCTATCTTTTTAGCTTTCATAAACATACTTTTTACTGCTGCAGCTTGACATGGCAAACCAACAAATAAAACCCTTTTATCATTTAAAATATCATTTTCTAAACTTTTAAAAATGTTAGATAAATCAGCATGACAATATTTAGAACCAATTACTTTTTTAATATCTTTTATGTTGTCAATTTTTACATAGTTGTAAACGTACCCCCCCCCCTATTGCATTACAAGCTACACCATAAGTTGAATATTTTTTTTCTAAAGCATACTTATATAATTCTTGAGCAATACCTCCACTGGTACTACTATTTCTTATATCTATGTCACTACTCCATCCAAAATAAACATTTTGGGGTAATTTATATTCTAATTTCTGCTTAGCTGGACAATTTTTTTTGCAAAGATGACAAGATATACATTTATCTTTATCAATAACTGGATATTGAACTCCTAATTCATCCTTTTTAAAAGATATACACTTTTTAGGACATACATTACTACATAACTTACAACCAGTACAATCATTTTTACTACATATATCTGACATAATATTTAACCTCCCTTATATTATCAAATGTTTTTTAATTCTGGATTTTTATTTAAATATATTTGAGTTATTACTAAAGATGGAATATATAATAAAAATATATAAAATTTAATATTTTTATCTTTAATTTTATAATCAAAATATATTTTTGTATTAGAACTTTTTACAACACTTTTAGCTATTTGAAATCTTAAAATTGTCCTAATTTTTTCTTTAAAAGAATAAAAATAAGTTTTTCTGTCATTTAAATAAGTTTGAGTAGCATATAAACTATTAATCATCATTTGAATACTCTTTTTACTTCTACTCATATGATCATTACCACATTGATAATTAATTCCTAAAGGTTTGTTAATATAGTATGCTTTATATTTTTTATCTAATTTTCTCCATATAATATTTTCTGCAACATATTTTACGCCTTTAGGTTCTGGAAATAAATTATCTTTTAATATTTTGGTAATATTTAAACTACAGTGATCTCCTTTTATCGAAGCACATATTTGTTTGGCACTTTTATTATCCATATTATTAATGCCATCAGGAAAATATTCTCCCACAATTTCATGATTTTCATTTTCAAATAATCCAATAATTTCCCGATATTCATTTACTTTATCTTTTGGGATACTTTCCCAAGCTTCAATAAAAGTTGACATTGCATTTGGCAAAAAAGCGTCGTCACTGTCTATATTTGCAAAAAATTGGCCTTTAGCAATTCTAATAGCAACATTTCTTGCTGTGTGAACACCACCATTAACTTTTCTAATAAATATTACTGGAAAATCAACTTCATCCATATATTCATTTACTATTTTTTCAACACCATCAGTCGAACCATCATCGACAATTATAAATTCAAAATTTTTATAATCTTGATTTTTAATTGAATTTAATGGTCTTTCTATAGTATTGATTCTATTATAAATTGTTGTACATATGGAAATTTGTGGCTTTATTTTATCATAATATTTATTTTTTCTAATACTTATTATTTCTCCATTTGGACACAATTCCTTGTTTAATTTACTATTCATTTTTTTCACTTCTCTTTCATAATTATATTTTTACTTTTGGCTTATTTTCAAATTATCAAGCTTTATCAAATTTCCCCATTTTAAATCATCACTACTAGGTGTAAAGTGTTCATATCCTCCACCATGGTAAAATGTTATTTCTCCAAAATATATTTGATTATTAACAAAATATAAATCAATTCTAACATATGGGATATTCTTTGATAATTTTTTGGCAATATCAAGCATTTCTTCTAATTTTTTCGGCTTTTCTATAATCTTTTCTTTATTAGTTGGATATTTTATTTCTAAATCAACATAATTCCAATTTGAATCATAAATATTTCTATGATGATCGGTAAACCTATCAAAATCAACTTGAATATACTTTGGAATTCCATTAAAACATTGAATTTTATAATCTTTTAAATCTTCACCTTTTTTATCATAAAGATATTCTTCTATAATTATTTTAGGTTTAATATTTTTATAAGGCCATTCTCTACAATTATAATAATAATTTTTATGAAGAGAATCATTAATAATTTTTTTAGTTTTTATTAAATCAAGATTTTTTTTATCCTTACATATAACAATTCCACCAGAATCATTATTACTTTTAATAACAAATTGATTAGGCAATTTTGAAAAATCTATATCATCAAATTCATCATAAACTCCTAAAGTAGGAATAATATATTTATTTCCTATAATATTTGTTACATAATCTTTTACTAGATATTTATCAACCATCGTTGTATAAATATTTTTTCTATCATATAATTTTAGCCATTGTATTTTTTCATTAAATGTTTTAGGATTATTTAAATCTAATTTTTTACCCATTTCCAATTTATATAATAACTTAATATAAGTTTTATCATTTAAAAACCAAAAAAATTTTTTTTTCATTAAATATATTATTAATTTTGAAGGCTTTCTTATGCAGCTCATTAATTTAGATAATTTTGAATTTTTCTTTTTATTTTCATTTTTCATATGCTATGCCTCTTTTCTTTATACCATTCTATAAATTTTTTTATTCCTTCTTCAAAAGATATAGAAGGATTATATCCTAATAATTCTTTTGCTTTATTAATATCAGCAAATGTTCTATCAACATCTCCAGGCTGCATATTCATTTGTTTAATTTTTGGTTCTATTCCTAGCGTTTTACCAATTACCTCAATCATTTGTTTTAAACTAATTGGATTATTACTTCCTAAATTGATTATTTCATAAACATTATCATTATTCATAACATAATCACAAGATTTACAAATACCATCTACTATATCATCAACATAAGTATAATCTCTTGAAGTTGTACCATCTCCAAACATTGGAATTTCTTCATCATTTAACATTAATCTTGTAAATTTATTAATTGCTAAATCTGGTCTTTGTTTAGGTCCATATACAGTAAAGAAACGTAACATAATAATATTCATATTATTTAATTTATGATAAACATGAGCCATAACTTCATTAGCTTTTTTAGTTGCGGCATAAGGACTAATTGCAAAATCTACTACCATGTCTTCTCTAAAAGGAACTTCTTTACAATTACCATATACACTACTAGAAGATGCCATTACTAAATTTTTAACATTATGAAGTTTAGCTTCCTCTAATAAATTTTGTGTCCCTAATCCATTTACATTTTGATATAAAATAGGATCTTCAATAGATGGTCTAACACCTGCCATAGCTGCTAAATGCATAACTACATCAATTTCATTTTCATCAAATACTTTCTTAATATCTATTCTGTTTCTTATATCACCACGATATAATTTATAATTAGGATTATTTAAAAATAATTTAATATTATCCTCTTTTATTTTTTGGTCATAAAAATCACAAAAATTGTCTAATGTAATTATTTTATTACCTTCATTTAATAATCTTTCTGTTAATGTTGAACCAATAAAACCAGCTCCACCAGTTATAAAATATGTTTTCATTTTCTACCTACTTTCCTACGTGCTTTATAAAAAGGATTAATTTCCACTTTTTATGAAATATATTTTTTCTATTATAAGCTAATTTAACTATAGTATAAGGAACATATAAATAAAGTTTATTATTAATATGTAGAAAACTAGATTTATATAAATGTTGATTTTTATACAAATATTCTTTAGGTGCATAATAAAGTTTTATATTTTTAGTATCTTTAAAATTTTTACCATCTTTAGAAAAAGCAAAATATAAATTATAATTTCTATCCATAAATAATAACTCAAAATTATTTTCAACTAATCTTACTTCACCATGCCAAAATTGTCCATCAAAATCATTTACATTTATTTTTATTTCTTTTCCCCAATTAATTAAATCTTTACTACTTCTCATATGTAAACAATAGTCAATATCAAAATAATACATATAATATTGATTATCTTTTTTTACTATACTTAAACTCATATAATAAGAATTATTATCATCAATTATAAGTTCTGGTTCTGACCACTTTATTCCATCTTTAGAACAAATCCTATATATATAATTTTTAAACTCTTTATCTTCAATTGTATAACGATACCATAATTCTAATCTATCAGTATAAATTAAAAATGGATCATTATAATATCTAAGAGGTTCTTGTTTTTCTATAATTTTTAATAAAGGATTTTTAATTTTTGTAGGTACTTCCCAACTAATTCCATCATTAGAAACTGCTATACATGGATTTTCTAAATCGACACGGTCATTATCATAAGGAGTAAAAGCCATCCAAAATTTATAACCATTAAAACCAGTTTCAAAATATAATACAGAAGGATGAGTTAAAGAACCTGTTCCATCAAAAGTTTTGATATCTAATTCTTTAGAATAAATCTCATTATCTAAAAGTTTTCTTCTTTTTTCATTTATTATTTTTTTATTATGAATTTTTTGATAATTAATTATTGGTAATTTAAGTATAAATGTTAAAAAAATTATTAGTAATATTATATGAATAGTTATTAACATTAAAATATTTAATACAAAATTAGGGCCAAAACAACACACTAATAAAATTATAATTAAATCAAATAAAATAACTAAACCATCAACAATTTTATTTTTTAATATCTTTTTTATCATGATTAAAACTCCTTACATAATTTATAATATTTTTTGCCAACTTTTAACAATTTTTTCTATAGAATAATTATCAGCATTTATAATAGCCTTTTTTGATAAATTATGTAAAAGTTCTTTATCATTAACTAAATCCAACATTGCTTTAGCATATCCAACAATATCATTATTTTTAACTAACACTGAACACGTTTTAAATTGTTCTACTGTGCTTGGTAAATCATAAGAAATAATTGGAACTCCACATTCACAAGCTTCTACTAACACTATTCCTAAGCCTTCAATATAAGATGAAAGAAGATAAATTGATGATTGTAGATAAAATTTTTGAATTTCATTAGTTCGTGGTAACAATTTTATTCTGTCTTCTAAACCAAACCTTTTTATTTCATTTTCTAGTTGTTCTTTTAAACTTCCTTCGCCAATTATCATTAGATTCCAATCTTTATTATTTTTGCTAAAGATATTAAAAGCCTCAATTAATCTATCAAAACCTTTTTCTTGTGAAAATCTTCCAACAGCAATAAAATTTTTAGACTTTAAATCTGATTTTTCTTCAGAAATAAAGCTTTTAGGATTATATATACAAGTTGCATTATAGTTAAATTTTTGTTTTATCCATCTAGCATCATAATCTGTAAGGACTACATAATTAGATAATAAATCAAGTTTTTCTTTAAATAAGTATTTTAAATATACATTGTTTAAACTTAATTCAAAGTAAGATTCACAAGTACTATGCTGCCATCCAATTAACTTTTTTACAGAAAGTTTATTTTTAAATACACATAAAAACATTGTGTAAAAAGAAGCAACACCAACAACATCATCTATTTTATTTTCATTAATATAATTTATAATTTCTCTATTTTGAAAAATTTTAACTTTAAAAAAACATAAAGAAATTAATTTGGTTTTTTTATATAAATTTTCATTTTTTATAATTATTTTTTTTAAAATAAAAGCCCAAAAAAACAAAATTTTTTCAAGTATGTTTTGAGATACAAATTTTACTTTTATGTTTTCATTTAAACCATAAAGATCGTTATCTCGTTTATTGTCATTAGTAACACAAATAATATGAACATCATATCCTTCATGGTATAAAGCATTTGAAACTACTGTTACTGCTCTTTGAACTCCACCTAATGTAAATATTGATCCAGTTAAAAAACATATCTTTTTTTTCATTAATACACCACCAATTAAGCAGCATTATTATATCATGGTTAACAATATAAAACAACAAAAGAAAAGTACAGAAATTTTGGGAATTTTATGAACTTTTTTATATTTTATCAATTTTTAACTTTTTCATTAAGTTCTCTATATTTTTTTGAGGATTAATATTATTCTTTAGATATTGTTGACATTCATTGGCTATTTGTTCATATTGTTTTTTTGAACTTGTATATAATTTCATAATTTTTTCTTTTAAATCATCTTTGTCTTTTAAAGTATATAATAATTATTGTTGCATTTTATTAAAGCAATATGTTTTTATAATATTAAAATTTTAACTATTATTACTAAATTTTAATTTAGGAAACATTCTTGATATTCTAAAATAAGTTTTAGAAACTCCTGACTAATTAATTTAACATTTCCATATTTTTTTTAATTCTTCATACAACCATAATTTATTTATCACATATTTTTAAAGAGCAATCATATAATAAAACAAAATTATTCATAACTAAACATCACCACTTTCTATTTAAAAAAATTGTTATGATTCTATTTTTCTTTTATTAAAAATCTTATTTTTAAATAATGTTATAAAATAATTCATATCTTCTGTTTTACCAAAAAAGATTATAAATATAATTAAGTATACAATTGAAATTATTAATATTTTTATAATAAAGCCTACTAAATTACCCATAAATATTCTTTGAATTATTAAATTTGATATAATATAACAAATGGAGAAAAAGCAAAACCATTTAAATAGTAATTTATAATAATTTAAAGGATTTTTTTTAAAGCCAAATTTATAAACTGAATAAATATCAACCATATATGTTATTCCACGACATATAATAGTAGCAAATAAAAGTCCCGCAATACCAAATGGTTTAACTAAGACGAAATCTAAAATTATATTTAAAATAGCTGCAATTAAAAAGAATATCTTATATTGCGAAAATAAACCTAAAGCTGTTCTTGTTGTATATAAAGGATAATGTATTGATCTTAAATATAATTCAATTATTAGTATAATAATTATTGAATTACTTAAAAAAAACTCGTTATTAAGCCAAATGTTAGTTACAAATTCTTGCAATAAAATTATCATACCTACACATATATAAGTATATATAGCTGCATTTAAAAAAAACATCTTAAACAAAACATTTTCAGTTTTAGTTTCACTATCTTTAGATACACCAAGATTTCCAATTGAGGCCGTTATTGAATAAAAAATTTTATTCATCATTGTGTTTATCATTGAAATTATTAAGGAATAGTTTGAAAGTATTCCAACATATTTTATTCCTATAAAAGATGATATAAAAATATTATCAGTTCCTCCAAACGCAACACTTGCAACTTTTGTCATTACTAATCCTTTAGTATCTCTTTTTAAATTTTGAACTTCTTGTTTACTAAGTTTTCCTTTGACTTTATTATTTAAAAATTTATATTTTTTTGAAACATACATAGAACACAAAACATTATTTAATATTCCAAAAATTATTGATAATAAAAAATAAAATACAAAATTTTCAAAAACAATTAAAACTATACATTGAAAGATATTCATAACTAAATTAGTAATTTCTGTAAATAAACTTACAATATAATCTTTTTGATCTGCAGTTAATAATGTTTTTTTATAAACAAATAAATATGATGTTAATGTTTGAATTAAATAAAGTACATATAATAATATTAAACTTTCTTTAACGTTAGGAGCTTCCACTAAATATTTTAAAAAAGGTATTACTCCTATTCCTAATACTAATATAATTAACATTATAGCACTATATATTTTTTTATATAACCTTACATATAAATTTACTTTATTATAATCCTCATCAGCAAGAGGTTTATATAAATGATAAACTAAACTACTACCAAGCCCTAATTCAGCAAAAGATAATATAGTTAATATATTAGAGAATAATCCCCCTATTCCCAAATATTCAGCACCTAATTTTTGAGTAAAAATTGTTCTACACACAAAAGAGACTATTAAATACATAATATAACAAATCATTGTTATAGTTGTATTTTTTATTGCATTATTAGTTCTAGATTCTTTCTTCATACTAATTCTTTCCTTTCAAAAGTAATCAAGAATACAGTTATACTTTATATCAGCTTGATAAAAATTACAATAATAAATAACTTTTTTAGAAATAAAATCATTAATTATTTTCCTCTAATATTTTTTTTAAATTATTAATTGATTTACAACGTAAATCAGATATTTTTTTATTAATATTTTTAAAATCACATTCAATTTCTGGTATATAATCTCTAGTTAATCTTCTACTTTCTATACCAACAATTTTAGCTATACTTTCCATTCTAGGCGAATTTGATTTGCAATAATACATAAAGTTAGTATTATAATTTATAGAAAATAGTATCCCATGATATGACGCAGTAACAACTAATTCAGCATGGTGAATGTAATATAAAAATTCGCCAATAGTTGCATTAGGTACACAAGTAAAATTCTCTATATCTTTCTTCAAGTGTCCTAAAAATATAACGTGATAATTATTTTCTTTAGCAATTTTTTTTGTTGCTTCTAACTCAATACCATCAGCATCAATAAAATATAATACAATATATTTTTTATTAGGAATTATTAATGGTTTTTCTTCATAATTTTGCCAAAAAGTTTTATCATGTAATAAAGTGGGATCAATATCAAAATGAACATCATTTTTCAAAATAGTATTAAAATATTCTTTTGTTTGTAATTCTCTAACAGATAAATATCTAAATCTATCTAAATTTTTTTTACATACCTCTAAATATTTATCTTCAATTTTATCAACGCCTAAACTTGCAGCATAAGAATACTTTTTATTATCATTAGCAAAGTCCAAATAATATGCTGTATCTCCTTTTGAAATATTTAAATTAAATACCATATCACTTCCAACTATAATTTTATCATATTCATTGTTAGCTAAATTTATATTTTCTTTATTATAATCCTTTTTTGATAAAATAATATTTTGTCTTATAAATTCTTCTATTGTTTTTCGCTTCTTTCTAGAAAGTAAATAACCTCTAATGTCTTTAATATAATTAATAAACGATTTATTATTACATTTTGGAAACCTAATATATTCTTTATATTCTAGATAACTATGATAATTTATTATTTCACAATTATATCCTAATTCAATTATTTTTTTTTCTAAGGCAAAAGACTGTAAAACAGCACCATAATTTGTAGTTGTATGAAAAGTTAATATTCCAATCTTCTTAGTCATTATATTTTTTTCCTCCTATTATTTTTTTATAAATGTCAATCACTTTATTTTTTTATTTTTAATGATTTGATCTATATAATTTTCCCATTTATTGTATATAACATTATAAGATAAATTTTCTCTTATTTTTTTGGCATTCTTGCCAATTAAATTAGCAAAATTATTATCATTAACTATTTTTTCTAATCCTTTTACTAATGATTCAACATCATTTTTTGAAATTAATATTCCATTTTCATTATTTATAATTAACTCTTTTGCTCCTCCACCATAAAAATCAGTTGTTATACATGGTATTCCCATGCACATTGCTTCTATTAAAGAATTGGGCATTCCTTCATAATCTGATGTCATTACAAAAGCTTTAGCATTAGAAATTTTACTATCAATATTTTTAACATATCCCATAAAAAAAACTTTATCATTTAAATTATATTTATTTACAATTTCTTTAAGCATTTCTTCTTGTGGACCTTTTCCATATATTTCTAGTTTATAATTAGGATATTTTAAAGAAAATTTATAAAAAGCATCTAGTAACATTTTATAATTTTTTTGTTTATCTAATCTTCCAACTGCTACAATCTTATCTTCTATTAACTTTTCATTTCTTAAAGAAAATGTAATATCTTTATTAATTGCATTAGGTATAACAATTTGATTTTTATTAGGATACCATTTACCTATTTCTTTGGTTTGAACTACTAAACCATCACATCTTTTAGAAGCATATTTCATAATTAATTTTTCATAAAGTTTATAAGTAGAAGGATTATTTCTTTCAGAAATAATTACTTTTCCATGAATATATTTTTTTAAACTAATAAGTAAAAAAATAGTTATTGGAAGCATTACAATATAACAATCAATATCATTATTATTTAAAATATATTTTTTTAAATTTTTATATCTTAATATAGTATCATGTATTTTATTTTTTCTTTCTTTTTTATTAATCAAATAAATTCTATTAATATTTTTATTTAATTCATAATTATCTTTAACATCAGACATTGTTATAAGATTAACAATATAGTCTTTTTGATATAAATAATTTGCTAAATTACAGGTAACTCTTTCTGCTCCACCGCCAGTTAAACTTCCTATAAAAAGAGTAATTTTTTTTCTTTCATGCTCCATATTTAACACCTTTCTGCAACAAAAGTATAGCATATTAATATTTAAAAAACAAATTTAGTCTGTATGCTTTCTTAAGAAAGTATTATAAAAAAAACTTCTTAAATCACTAGGGAAAATAGCAATTAATGTTCTTTCAATTACATTAATAATAAACTCAAAATAATTAATTGTCCCTAACTTTAAAATTTTCTTTTCAAAAAAAATTATATTTTTAACATAATTAAATCCCCCTCTTCTTTTAAACATACTTTTTCCTGCCCTAACATCAACTAAACATTCTTGAATATTATATCCTTTATACTTTTTTAAAACTTTACACCATAAATAATAATCTTCAAAATATCTAACATCTTCATAACTTCCTACTTCTAAAATAATTGATTTTCTATAAGCAACACTCATATGATTAAAAGGATTCCGTTTTTTTACATATTTTGAAATCTCTAAAGAAGTTTCTGGAACAGATTTAATACTTAAAGAGTTTTCCATATTTTCATCAAATTCTTCTATATTTGTTCCAACAATTGCAATATCTTTATCTTTAAAAACTTTTATTTGTTTTTCAAAACGATTATTCTTAGAAATATCATCTGTATCCATTCTAAAAACAATATCATATTTACAAGCTTTTAAACCATCATTTAAAGCTAAACCAAGTCCTCGATTTTCTGAAAAAGCTAATATATTTAGAATATTTGGATATTCTTTTTTTACTTTATTAATAACTTCTTCAAGTTCTTTATTTAACTTACCGTCTTTTACCAACAATACTTCATTAGGCATTAAAGTTTGATTTAAAACGCTATATAATGCTTGTTCTAAATATTGTGGCTTTTCTTTATCATATACAGACATTAATACAGAAAACTTTTCCATAAACAAAAACCTCACTCTTTATTTTGTTCTAATAATTTAAGATATTTATCTTGTAAAATTTTAGTTGCATTTTGAATTTCAAATTGATTATTTGTAACAACATTATCATTTCGATTATATTTTGCTTTTTCATTTATTTTTTTGGCCCATTCTTTAGCTGAAAGATTTAAAGATAAAAAGTAACAATTATTTGATATTTTTACTTCTTCCGTAATACTATCAGAGAAAAAGCATTCTAACTTAGCATATTGAGCTTCAACTCCTGTCAAAGGTAAGCCTTCAAAAAAAGATGGTAAAAGAAATATATCCATAGCTTGATATATATTATAAACATCTTTTCTAACACCTAAAAATATGACATTTTTACAGAACGCTTTTTCTTTTACCATATTTTTTATTTCTTGTTCAAGTTTACCTTTACCAACTAAAATTAATTTATAATTATGATTAATATTATATAGTTCTTCAAATATTTCAATAATAAATTTATGATTTTTTTGTTGTTCAAATCTTCCAACATTTCCAATAACAATATCATTGTTATTTAATTTTAATTCTTTTCTAATTTCTTTTCTTTTTTTCTCGTTATATTGAAATTTTTCTGTTTCTATTCCATTAGGTATAAATTCAAAATTACTATTTTTTCCAAATAAATATTCTCCTGCTAATTTTGAACAGGCATAATAATAATTAGCTGGATATTTGTTAAGTTTAAATCCAAAACCTTTTATATATCCTTTTATATTATTTTCATGATTAGTACCATGAGCATGAGTTATTCTAACAGGAACACCATATTTTTTAGCTACACCCAAATATAAAAAACCAACGCTGGTTAGATGACCATGAATAATTTTATATTCTTTATGTTCTTTAAAAAAATTATTTAAGTCTTTTATATATTTAAATATATTTTTATCATCTAAGAAAGAAAAACGGTATATCTTACCACCCATTTTTTCTATTTCATCATCAAAATCAGATTTTTCCATATGATGGGTTATAAAATCAAATTGAATTTTATTTCTATCTATATTTCTATAAATATTCATTATTAAGTTTTCTAAACCGCCCTGATGCATAGCAGAAACAACTTGTAATATTCTAATCATCATTACCTCCTAATTATTTTTTTATAGCATCAATAATTTTTTTAGCTCTTTCTTGACCAAAACTTTTTTTTACTATTTCTTTTGCACTTCTCATTACTTCTGATTTTAAGCTTTTTGGTCGATTATATTTTAAAATATCATGAATAGTATCAGCATCAGTTTTCATTTCGGTAAACACTTCAAATAATATTGGTTCTTCACTATTAATAAAAGTATCTAAATTTTTATCAAAACTTTCTTTATCATTAGCAGTAATATATTTAATTGAATTTGATTTAACCCAACCTTCTGCTGTTACATTATGCCTAGCTGATGTGTGTAAATCACTATATTTATCTTGCCATATGTGATTATAATAAAATTCAGAACCACCATGATTATTTATTAAAAGAATATGTACTTTTTTAGGAATAGAATTTATTCTTAATGCATTCATATCATAAAAGAATGCTAAATCACCTATTATTAAGAAGGCATCTTTAGAAGGTGATGCTACAGCTTGTCCTAAAAAAGATGATAAACATCCATCAATTCCATGTGTTCCAATATTTGCATATGTATTAATTTTTTCATTAATTTTAAAGAAATTAGTAATTCTAATACTATCATTAATACTTAAATGCAAAATACTATTGCTCTTTATTTTTTCTACAACATTTTTAATTGCATAAACATGTGAATATGGTATTTCTGGAAATACTACTTTATCAGAATTTTCTTTAAATATATTATAGTAATTCATATTATTTTTAGAAAGATTATTTTGATTAAATTTTTCAAAAAATAATTCAGGCTTACATTCAAATACATTAGTTATACTTTTAAATGGATCAATTATTTCTCCACTTTCGTTTATAAGCCAGTGTTCAAATTTACCACAATTATTTTTTAATTCGGCTTTTATTGATGAAAAAATTTGCCCACCATATGAAATAACAATATCAGGAAGAACTTTATTCGTAATATCTGAATTAATAAAATTAGTATCCATAAACGCTACACTATTAAAGCTATTTTCAATGTCAACATTTGACATATAATCAACAACTATTATTGAATTATATTTTTTAAAAAAATCTTCTAATCCTTTTTTTAATTTATCACTGACTTGATTTTTTTGTCCACAAATAACCATTATTCTTTGAGCTTTTTTTAATTTTTCAACCATTTCATTCCAAAGGCTTACATTATCTATTTCAATTCTATTAATTTTTTTAGCTATTGGAAGATTTGAAACATTAAAAGTCCTATTGTAAGTATCCGTTGGAACATTAATATGTATTGGACCAGTCTTACCATTATGATTTAATTCTAACAAAGCCTCATTTAATAATCTTACACAAAATATTTCATCATTTTTGTTATTAACAATTGGTAAATTTACTGATTTTTTAACATGTCTATCGTACATTCCAACTTGATCTATCATTTGATCTTCCCATTGTCCAAGCATTCTTGGGTCTCTATCACTTGTTAAGACAATTAATGGAACTCCTTGATAATAAGCCTCAGCAACTGCTGGCCAATAATTACATGTAGCAGTTGAAGATGTACATGATATAACAACAGGTTCATTTAATTCTTGCGCTAAACCTAGTGCAAAATATCCCGCACTTCTTTCATCCACTACTGAGTAGCATTTAAAATAATCATCTTTTTCTACTGAATGGACAAATGGTACATTTCTAGAACCAGCAGATAAAACACAATGTTTTACTCCATATTGTTTTAATAATGATATTATAAGTTGATAACTTTTTACTTCTGTATACATAATTAATTCCTCCTTAATCCCAGTCATCATATGTTAAATTACCACAACCACCAGTTGCTAAAAGCGTATCCCCATCAACCATTCTTGCTAAATCACTTACTAAAATAACAGATAAAGATGCTATTTCTTCAGGCGTAGCATATCTACCTATTGGCGAAGATGGTCTATTTATATTATCATCACCATCTAAAATCATGCTAGTTGCTGTTGGTCCTGGGGCAATACTATTAACAACTATATTTTTAGAACTTAATTCCTTAGCTAAACCTTTAGTAAATGCTCTAATACCCCATTTAGCAAGTTGGTATGAAGTTGTAGCTGGCCTTACTGATGATGATGAAGAAACGTTTAATATATTCCCTTTAATTTTATTATCAATCATATATTTTGCAACTACTTTTGTTAAAAAATAAGTACCTTTTAGATTGGTATTAATAACATTATCAAAATCTTCTTCTGTAGAATTCCAAAAAGATGTCTTATTTATCACTCCGGCATTATTAACTAAAATATCTATTTTTTTATTATTTATATTGTCTAAAATATTTTTAAATTTTTTATCAATATCTTTTATATTACTATTATCTAAATTAAATCCATATACTTCAGAATCTAAATTATTTTCTTTCAATTTTTTTACAGCTTCATTAATTTTATTAATATTTCTACCAGTAATAATCACACATGCTCCATTTTTTAAATAGCAGTTAGCAATTTCATACCCTATTCCACTTGAACCACCGGTTATTAAAGCAACTCTATCCTTTAATAAATCACCATAAAGGGTTGGAATTGTTACATATTTTTTTATTGGAAAATATCTTAATATTTCTCTAAAACCTTTTCTAATCGTTTTTACAATTTTTCCCATATCTTTCCTCCTAATTTTTTAAGGCATTTTCCAGCCACTTTAAAGATTTATTTCTTTCTTGTTCTAATAATTTATTACATTCTTTAAAATTAATATTTTTATCAACAATTGATAAATCGTTCTCATCTTTAGCAACTCTATTTTCAAGATTACATAATTGTAAAATACTTTGTAATCTTGTGCTAAATTTTTCAGGATAAACAATAATAAAATTAATATTAAAATTTAATGAAAATGCAGTTGCGTGAAAAGAATCAGTTACAACATAACTAGCATTAGCAAACAATGATAAAAAATCTTCAACTTTAGGTGAACAATACATTTTTCCCTTTTTATAAAAATCATGTAATTGATAAGTTATATATTTAATAGGCAATCCAGTTTTCATAGATAAGTTATACGCATATTTGTCTATTTTCTGGTTTCTATTTAAATTATAAACTAAAATGTATTTCTTAGTTTGAAATTTTTTACTTGCTATTTTTAACCAATCATTTTTATCAAATAGTAAAGTTGGGTCTAAAACTTGTGTGCCTTCTAAACCTATTTCTTCTAAAATTTTTAAGCCACTTTTTTCTCTTAAGGAAATATTAGAATAACGTTTTAAATAAGGTTTTAGCTGCCTAATTTCTTCTTTATTTAAATTTGTTCTTCCAAAACTAGCAGAATAAGCAATTTTATTTTTATCATTAGGTGCAAAAGATAGATAAAAAGGACTATCAAATTTTCCATTCCATTCAGAGTTCCAAACCTGGTCACTACCTGTACAATAAATGTCATATTTATCTACTAATTTAAAATCATTATCAGTTTTATAAGTTTTAGAACTAGTATATAAATATCTGCTAACAAATTTTTTAAAAGAAAAATATCGTTTAATATATGATGGAAAAATAATAATTCTTGCCATTGTTCTTAAAAGAAAACTATTTTCAAATTTTGGAGATTTATTTTTAATTCCAAGTAACATTTGATAAATAGTTAATCTTTTAGGATAATAATCAATTAATTCCACATTATATCCCATTTTTTTTATTACTTCTTGCAAAGCATATGCTTGCAAGACTGAACCATAATTTCTAACTCTATGTAATGTTATAATACCTACTTTTTCCATCAAACTCATTTTCCTTTTACTTGATTAAATAATCATTGAAATTATAATATATTACTCTATAAATGTCAATTGTCATTTATTGACACATATTTAAATAAAATAGATATGAAATTAAAAAAAATTGATTACTTACTTTAATCAATATTTATATTTTTTTTCATTTTTAGAATATCTAATTCATCTTTTATTGTTTCTTTACCAGCATTAACTCCATCTTTTACAAATATAGCTTTAATAGTTAGAAAAAAAACTTTTAAATCTTGTTTAAATGAAAAATTTCTAACATATTCTAAATCATAATTAATTTTTTCTATTATAGTTAAATTATTTCTTCCTTTTACTTGAGCAAGACCTGTAATTCCTGGTAAAACATCACATCTATGTCTTTGTTCTTCATTCATATTCTCGTAATATTCAGGTATCCATGGTCTCGGTCCAATAAAAGCCATTTCACCTTTTAATATATTAATTATTTGAGGTAATTCATCTAAACTTAACGATCTAATAAACTTTCCAACTTTAGTATATTTATCTTTTTCTTTAAAATTATGAACATCATTTTCGGCAACCATACTTCTAAACTTATACATTTTAAATATTTTACCATTTTTGCCAGTCCGATCCTGTTTAAATATCACTGGTCCTTTACTATCTATTTTTATTGCAATAGCTATTATAATCATTGGTATTAAAAATAATATAAGTATAGATAAAGCCATTAGAAAATCAGTAATTCTTTTAATAATTCTATACATTTTAAATCCCCTATCCTTTATTCAAATGTTAGTATTTTTTTACATCTCATAGTTGCTCGTAATCGTCGATTATTATATCATTATGAATTATTGATTTCAACATTTTTTACCAACTTACTTCACATATTAAAAAAATGAGAACTTTCAATTTTATTTTTAGGTTATCATTTTTATTCTTTATTTAAAATAATATTTTTATATATTATATTATTTAAATAAAATATATATTGTTATAAGGGAATATTTCCGTTCGTCCATATATATAAAATACATATATAAAATATAAAATTAAACAAATATAATAAATTATTTTTATAATTTTCCTTGAATATTTGTCTTTTATTTTATTTAATAATAACGGAAATAAAACTATTTGAATAAGTGAAAAATACAAAGCGATTCTAGAAATATCAGATGAAGATAGTAAAAATTCGAAAAGAAACCCAGTAAAAAAGATACTACAATAGTTTTTTAATAATGTATTTTCACAAATACTTTTTTTAAACAAAAATAATAACACCAGAAAAGGAAAATAAGCTAATATAAAATTATAATCTATATTACTAAAAGATATTTTCAAAAAATATCCTTTATAATTATTAAAAATTGACAGTTTACTTAATATTGGAGAACCTAAAAAAAGTATGATTAACGTTGCAAATGTAACCAAAATTAATTTTTTTGAAATTTTTTCAGTTTTTTTGGAAAACATTGCAACTAAAAAATACGGAAATAATACTATAGTAGAATTATGGATTAAAAAAGATAAAAATAATAGTAGTATTGTTTGTTTTTTTTGATTGTTTTGGAGAAAAGCTAAAGCATATAATGCAAGTGCCATTGATAATCCTTGACGAATAATATTATAAGAAAAAGGTAAATAAATAAATAAATATGAAGCAAAAATTAACATTGTTCCATTTTTTTTACCTAATTTTTTAATAGCAAGCATAACAAGCAAATTAGTTAAAAATGAATATATAAATATTATTGTTTGAGGTTCAGCAGATATCATATTGGCAATTTGAAATAATACACGATCTCCAATTTCTAAAAAACTATAGGAGTGATAATATTTGATATAGTTTGAATAATCAGTTCCTACATAATATCTAAAACCAGATACAAATGTTAAAACGATAAATACAATTAAAAATATAATATTACAAATTTTCTTATGTTTTTTATTATAATTATAATCATATAAACCCATTAATCCTACCAAAGATGTAAATAATATAATATAAAAAAATAAACTTGCTGTATTTGACATAGTCATACCTCACTTTTTAAAATTTTAATTTATGATTAATTATTATTGATTTATATATCATTTTCTGTTTTTAAAATATCTAATTCATCTTTTATTGTTTCTTTACCAGCATTAACTCCATCTTTTACAAATATAGCTTTAATAGTTAAGAAAAAAACTTTTACATCTTGTTTAAATGAAAAATTTCTAACATATTCTAAATCATAATTAATCTTTTCTATTATACTTAAATTGTTTCTTCCTTTTACTTGAGCAAGACCTGTAATTCCTGGTAAAACATCACATCTATGTCTTTGTTCTTCATTCATATTCTCGTAATATTCAGGTATCCATGGTCTCGGTCCAATAAAAGCCATTTCACCTTTTAATATATTAATTATTTGAGGTAATTCATCTAAACTTAACGATCTAATAAACTTTCCAACTTTAGTATATTTATCTTTTTCTTTAAAATTATGAACATCATTTTCAGCAACCATACTTCTAAACTTATACATTTTAAATATTTTGCCATTTTTTCCAGTTCTATCTTGTTTAAATATCACTGGCCCTTTACTATCTATTTTAATAGCTACTGCTATTAAAATCATCGGTATTAAAAATAATATAAGTATAGATAAAGCCATTAGGAAATCAATAATTCTTTTAAGAACTTTATACATCTTAGACCACTTTATCCTTTTATTCCAATATCGTAATTGTTTATAACCTTCTCAAAGTTGTTCATAAGTAAATCATCAACTATTATATCATTATGAACTATTGATTTTAACTTTTTTTTCATTTTATTTATATCGTAGTTTCCATCATGATGCATATCACTTGCTAAAAAGCTTATCCAATTATTTTTTAAAAAGAATTTTAAAGATTTTTTGGCTTCTTTTCCATAAGCTCCTAATAGACTCAAATAATTACCTTGAAGTAATACACCCATTCTTAAAAATTCGATGGCATATTCTGGATGCTGTTTAAAAATATGATATCTTTCTGGGTGCGCTAAAATAGGAATATAATCATTAGTAATTAAATCATAAAGAATATCTTTAGCATTTTTCATAATATATTCTAAAGGAAATTCTACTAAGATATATTTAGAATTATTAATTGTTTTAATTTTTTTCTTTTTAATTAAATCAATTATTTCTTCATCTAAAAATACTTCATTACCTAAATATAAATTAATATCTATATGATTAGTTTTAGCATATAATTTTAATTTTTCAAAAATCTTTTCTTTCTTTTCATTGTCGCAATTATATTTAGTATTTTTAATATAGTGAGGAGTTAAAACAATATCTGTTATACCTTCTCTTTGAGCTTTTCTTAAAAGAACAACACTTTCTTTAAAATCTTTTGCTCCATCATCAATTCCTGGCAATAAATGGCAATGCATATCCTTCATAACTAATTACTCTTTCCATAATAATCATTACAATAATATCCATAGTAACTATTATCTTTTACAGAAGCTCTATTTACAACAACGCCAGTAATTGGTGCATTAGCTTGAGCAAAAGCTTTCTTAACTCGATCTAATAATTCAATTTTTGTTTTCTTATTTGATACTACTACAACATTAGCATCACTATACTGAGTCATAACTAGAGCATCACTAAGTCCTATTGCTGGAGGACAATCAAAAATAATAATGTCATACATTTTCTTTAATTTTTCAATTAATTTTTTATTATGAATAGAATTTAATAATTCAATTGGATTTGGAGGTGTTGGACCAGTAGTTATTAAATCTACTCTTTTAGTTCCAGTTTCAATTATATATTTATCTAAATTAATATCTTCTTTGTAGTTTAATATTAAAGTAGAATATCCTCTACTAACTGAATTAGTTACTTTAAATATTTCATGTTGTCTTCCTTTTCTTAAGTCACAATCAATTAATAAAACGCTTTTTCCTTCTTGTGCATATGCAACTGCTAAATTAGCCGTAATAAAACTTTTTCCATCACCACTTTCTGGTGAAGTAAATAAAATAGTTTTTAGTTTACCTTTATTCATAACCGAAAAAGCTAAATTAGTTCTAATTGTCTTAATAGATTCACTAAAAACTGATTTTGAATTAGCCGTTATTTTTAAATCTGATTTCATAACACATTTCCTCCAAACTTTAGTCTTCTTTAGGTACGATACCTAAAACAGTTAATCCTAATTTTGTTTCAACAACTTCATCTGATTTAATTGTTGTATCAAAATAAAACATTATAAATACCACACTCAAAGATAATACTAAACCAACAACTAAGTACATCATATTATCTTTCATAAAATTAACATTGTATGGAGTATTATTAGGAATAGCTTCATCAACTATTGAAACATTTTCTAAATTATAAATTGTTTTTACTTCTTCACTAAATGCTTTAGCTGTTTCATTAGCGATTTTTGCAGCTGTATCAGCATTACGGTCTGAAACATTTATCTTAATAATTTCAGTATTAGTTACAGATGAAACTGAAATTTGACTAGACAAAGCTTCAACACTTGTATTTAAATTTAAAACGCTAATAACAGTATTTAAAACTTTTCTACTTTTAATAATTTCACTATATGTGCTAACTAAGTTTTTATTTAATTGAACATCATTAGAACTATAATTACCATTATTTTTTTCATTAACTAAAATAATAGTTGTGTTGCTTTTATAAAGCGGCTTACGAATAATTATAGAATAATAATTACCTACTATTAAAACTACAAAAACCGCAATAATAATTCTAATAATATTTGATTTAAAGTATTCAAATACTTCTTTTAAATTAATTTCTTCCATATAAATTCATTTCTCCCTTTATTTATCCCATAACACTATATCAAATTTAAAATGTTTAAGTCAATTAATTTTAAATTAAAAGATCACAATAATTTTAATTATTGATATTAATATTGAACTTAAAATCAAATGTAATTTCAATATAAATATTTCATAAATTAACATGGTCTTTTTTTAAATTAATTCAATTAATTTTCTTCTAAAACTTCGTTTAACTTATTAATTGCTAAATTAATTGATTGCTCATCAACATTCATAACATATAAATCTCTTCCTGGATAACAATATGTAGGCATCATTGCACCTGTTCCTGTAATATTAGATTTTTCTATTTTCCATGTAGCCATGTCATCTATTTGCATTTTTATTAAATTAGTTATATCTGTTTCATTAATGTTTGTTTCAAATGTTCCTTCTAATGAACTTAAGATATTTGAATAGTTATTTAAAATAGTACTTGATTTAGAAACTTTTTCAATTATTTTTTCAATTACTTGCTCTTGATTTTCGCCACGATGGCGATCACCAGATTCATAAGCTTTTCTTTCTCTTGCAAATCCTAATGCACATCTTCCATCTACTTCATTTAATCCTGGATTTATTATACAGCCATTAGCATTACACATAAATTGATAGTCAACATCTGAATTAATTGTAATACCCCCTATAGCATCTACTAATCTTGTTACTGAATTAAAGTTAACTCTGACATAATAAGGAATTTTAATTTGTAATAAATCTTCTATTGTAGATTTTGACAATTCAATCCCACCAACTGTTCCTGAATGAGTTAATTTATCTTTTAAAGTTGTATCTATTCCATGTAAGTAGACATATGAATCTCTTGGAATATGAATCATTAATAATCTTTTAGTTTTAGGATTAACCGCTAAAATAATATTTACATCACTTAGGCTTCTACTAGGCATATAATTACTTCTTGTATCAATCCCACTTATATATATTACAAAAGGATCTTTTCCAGTATTAATATTTACAGCTTCCATATCTACTTCTGTTGTAATATCGATTGAAGCAATAATCTTAACTTTATTTTCATAATCTTCATCTATTCCAGTTATTGCATCATAATTACCTGAATTAACAATAATAATATAACTTAAATCATTAACAACATTATCAAATAACTCAGCAACATTAGTATGATAATTAATAGTTCCCTGTAATTTTTCTTTAATCTTTGCTTCTACTTTACTCATATCATCTAAATCTTTAAAAACATTTAATTCTTGATATTTAATATCTTCAATAGTTTCATAAGTAGAATTTTTATTAGCCAAAATATAATATGTATCAGTATTGTATCTTATACTGATATTTTTTAAGAAATTCATTGTATTATTAATAATACCAGTAACTATTATTAATATAGTAATAATTATAATATTAACTATAATTGAACTTATATATGCAACGTTTTTCCTTTCTTTTTTTAAAATAATGAAGCCACTAATACCTATAATTATCAAAAAAACTATTATACTAGCAATAAAATATTTGCTAGGTAAAATATTACTAGTAAATAAAGTGACTTCAAATATAATGCTCATAATTAAAAAAATAATTCCAACTACGATACTAGCTATTTGTACTCCATTCTTTTCACTATTAACTTTTTTGCGTTTCATATTTATTCACTCCTACCTGAATTTAAGTATACAAGATTTTAATGGATAAAACAAGATTATAATTTTTTAATATGTAAATAAACTTATAAAAATATTAATAAAAATTAATACTATTATTCTTTATTCGACAAAGTTCTTACATTCCTTAAGTT